>JBFHPI010000036.1:0-13119 GCA_041592855.1 Pseudomonas sp. | reverse complement strand
CCGCGCAGCGCCCAGAAGCACAGCCCGGCCGACACCACCTCCAGCAGCAAGGCATAAAGATTGAAGGTCTGCTGGGCGCCGCCATCCAGATACAGGCCGCCTATCCGCGCCAACGCCAGCACGCTGTAGAGCAGCACCAGCAGGGTCAGCGCCGGGCCAATCAGCGCCGGACGCATCAGCGCCAGCCCCAGATAGGCCGCCAGGCCCAGTTGCAGGCCACCGTAATAGGCGCGCACATCGGTTACCGCCGCCGGTGCCATCAGCAGCATGCCGCTGAGGTTGGTCATCTGGTGAGGCTGAATAAAGTAGGCCAGGCCCAGGCCCGTCAGGGCCAGCAGTTGCAGTACGAGGATCAGCCGAGCCAGCAGCATAGGGGACGCCTTGTGATCAAAAGAGGTGGACGCAGCATAGGCTGCCAATACCCCCGGCGTCAGCCCCCCAGCTGCCCCTGCAACTGCTCCAGCACATGCTGCAGGTACTCCAGACGTGCCAGGGGCTCGGGCAAGGCCAGCAGATGCAGCTTGTCCTCGGCCGCCAGAGGCAGCAAATAAGCCAGCTGATTGGCCAGGGCCTGCTGCCCGGTCGGTTCCAGCTGCATGCCCAGGCTGGCCACCAGCGGGTGCGCACTCAAGGCCCCATGCAAGGCCAACAAATCGGCATGCTCGGCCTGCAGCGGCTGCTCGTCGGCCTCGGCCAGCCAGTGCACCTGCCCCAACGTCAGCTGATCGGGCAACACCTGAGCCTGCTCCACGCGAAAGCGCCGAGCGCCCTCCACACGAATGCCCAGCAGGCCATTGGGCCGCTGCTCGAAGTCACGGATCAGCGCCTCGCAACCGATGGCGGCGAACTCCCCGGCCGCCTCGCCAGCCTCCTCGCCCTCGATGATGCAGACCACGCCAAAGCCCTCGCCCTGCTTCATGCAGCGGCTGATCATATCCAGGTAGCGTGCCTCGAAAATCTGCAAATCCAGCATGCAGCCGGGAAACAGTACGGTCTTGAGCGGAAACAGTGGCAAGTTCACAACACAGTCCTCATACCAGCAGCAGAATCGCCAGGGGCAGCAGCACGGCAGTGACCACCCCCATCAGGCTCATGGCCAGAGCGGCGAAGGCGCCGCACTCCTCGCCCTCCTGCAGGGCGCGGGCGGTGCCCACGGCATGGGCGGTCAGACCCAGGGCCATGCCCAGGGCGGCCTGATGGCGAACGCCAAAGCGCTTGAGCAGGGCCGGCCCGCAGATGGCCCCGATAATCCCGGTGATCATCACGAAGACCGCGGCCAGGGCGGCTATGCCGCCGATCTGGCTGGCCACCAACATGGCAATGGGCGAGGTCACCGACTTGGGCGCCATGCTCATCAGCATGATCTGCTCGGCGCCCAGCAGCCAGGCCAGTCCCACCCCCAGCACGGTGGCGAACACCCCGGCCACGCCCAGGGTGATCAGAATCGGCCAGAGCAACTGGCGAATGCGCCGCAGGTTGAGAAACAGCGGCACCGCCAGGGCCACGGTGACCGGCCCCAGAAACAAGGTCAGGGCGGCCACGCTGCTCCGGTACTCGGCATAGCTCAGGCCACACAACAGAAGGATGCCGATCACCGTCAGCATGGACACCAGCACCGGTTGCAGGAACACCCAGCGGGTCCTCTCGTAGGCAGCCATGGCCAGCTGATAGGCGCCCAGGGTAATGCCCACGCCGAACAGTGGATGGTGGGTTACCGCCTGCCAGGCGGCTTGCCATTCCAGGGTCATGCATCCTCCTGCTGCTGGCGGTCGATCAGTTTCTGCATCAGCCAGCCGGCAAATACGATGGAGATCAGCAGTGACAGCAGCAGGGCGCCGGCCACCGCCCAGAAATCGGCGGCAATCGCTTCGGCGTAGGCCATCACCCCAACTGCCGGCGGCACCAGCAGCAGTGGCAGATACTTGAGCAGGCTGCTGGAGGCCAGGTGCAGCGGCTCGCCCACCTCGCCACGCAACAGGAGAAAGCCGAACAGCAGCAGCATGCCGATAATCGGCCCCGGCAGCATGGGCAACAGCAGCTCATTGAGGGCTGTGCCAAGCAGCTGGCACAGCACCAGCCAGGAAAGGCCGCGAAGCAGCATAGGGAAAAATCTCCATTGCTTATGATGGGACGCACAACGCAGTCCATTATAAGCAGATGAGCCGTGCAGCGACCGGGCTTGAGCGACCCCGATGACTACAAGCACGGGCAATCTGCCACTTGACCGAGAGCGCCCACCGTGGTGATCTACGGCTATAAAGGATTTGCGCCACCCAATAACAACATAAGCGTTTCAAGGAGAAAGCATGCCTCAGGTACCCGTCGCGGAACTGCAGAACTATGTGGGCAAGGAACTCGGTCGCTCCGAGTGGCTGACCATTGATCAGGACCGCATCAACCAGTTCGCCGAATGCACCGGCGACCACCAGTTCATCCACGTCGATCCGGAAAAAGCCAAGCTCACCCCCTTCGGCACCACCATCGCCCACGGTTTCCTTTCCCTGTCCCTGGTACCCAAGCTGATGGAAGGCATCATGGTCATGCCCCAGGGCCTGAAGATGGCCGTCAACTACGGTTTGGACAGCGTGCGCTTTATCCAGCCGGTCAAGGTCAACTCCAAGGTGCGCCTGGTGGTCAGCCTGACCGACGCCACCGAGAAAAATCCCGGCCAGTGGCTGCTCAAGGCCAAGGCTGTGCTGGAGATCGAAGGTTCGGAAAAACCGGCCTATATCGCCGAGCCCCTGACCCTCTGTTTCGTCTAAGCCGGTAACCCGCAGAGAGGCGCGCGCCCCAGTGGCTGCGCGCCTTTTTTCTGTGCCGTGCACCCTTCGTCGCAGAGCATCACCCTCTATTTGCGGCATACTCTTGGATACCTTCCCTCAGCCCGGATAGCTGCCATGCGCGCCAATCATCTGCTTCCCCTCGGTCTGGCCCTGCTACTGGCTGCCTGCGGCGAAGTCCAATCCTTGCTGCCGGCCAACGCCATCCTGCCGGATGGCAGCCGCTATCGCGGCGAGGTGGTGGACGGCCTGCTACAGGGCCAGGGCCGCCTTGACTACCCCAACGGCAGCTGGTTCGAGGGGCGTTTCCTCGATGGCCAGGCCCATGGCCAGGGCCGTTGGCAGGGCGCCGCCGGCGAACGCTATGAAGGCGAATTCGCCCTGGGTGATTTCCATGGCCAGGGCCGCCTCGATTACCGCGACGGCGGCTACTATGAGGGACGCTTCGTTCACGGTCGCATGCAGGGGGATGGCCGCCTGGTTCAGGGCGGCCTGGACTACAGCGGTGAGTTCGTCGACGACCTGTTTGATGGCCAGGGCCTGCTGCAATGGGCCGATGGTTCCAGTTTCCAGGGCCAGTTCAAGCAAGGCCAGCCCCACGGCCAGGGCGTGCGCATCGACAGCGCCGGCAGCCAGTTCAGCGGCCTGTTCGAGCTGGGCCAACTGAGTGGCCAGGGCACCTTTCAAAGCAGCGAGGGTGACCTTTACAGCGGTGAATTCAAACACGACCGCTTCCACGGCCAGGGACGCTACCAGAGCAGCGACGGCGATGTCTGGAATGGTCAGTTCAAGCAGGGCAGCGCCAGCGGCGAAGGCGAATTCAAGGGTGCCGATGGCAGCCATTACCGGGGTCAGCTGCGCAACTGGCGCTTTCATGGCGAAGGGCAGCTGCGCCTGGCCGACGGCAGCCGCTACCAGGGCCAGTTCGTCCACGGTCGCTTTCATGGCGACGGCCAGTTGACCCTGGCCACTGGGCAAGAGATGAAAGGCACCTGGCAACGCGGCCAGCGCATCCGCGATGACGCCGGTAACAGCCTGCCCGACCCGCTGGAAATCGGTTTGCTGGAGCAGGGCCGCCTGCTGGAGCAGGCCCTCGACGCCCTGCCCGCTTCCACCCCGGCCATCGAGCTGTATGCCCTGACCGTAGCTGGTGACGGCAAGCAGAGCGTGTTTATGCGCGAGGCCGACTATGTCGCCAAGCTGATGGGCGAACGCTTCGCCGCCCATGGCCAGATCAGCCTGATCAACCACCGTGATCACCTGGCCGATCGCCCCATCGCCAGTCGCGAGAGCCTGACCCGTGCCGCTCAGGCACTGGCAGAGCGCAGCGGCCCGGAAGACCTGATCTTTATCTACCTGACCAGCCATGGCTCGGCCCGCCATGAACTGCACCTGGACACTCCACGCCTGGAGCTCAATGACCTGCCCGCCCGGGAGCTGGCCGCAGCCCTGGCGCCACTCAAGGAACGGCACAAGGTGCTGGTGATTTCCGCCTGCTATTCCGGCGGTTTTATCGAGCCGCTCAAGGACGACAAGACCCTGATCATGACCGCCGCCAGCGCCGACCGCGTCTCGTTCGGCTGCTCGGAGGAAAACGACTTCACCTATTTCGGCCGCGCCCTGTTCGCCGAAGCCCTGCAGCAAACCGACGACCTCGAAGAAGCCTTTACCCTGGCCAGCGCCGCCGTCAGTCTGCGCGAGGAAGAAGAGGGCTTCGAAGCCTCGCAGCCGCAGATCAGCCCAGCCGCACAGGTCCTCGCCCAGTGGCGCCGCTGGCTTGCCGCACAGCCACCACGACCGCGCAGCGAAGCCCTGGCCCAACAGGACAGCACAACGCCTTGAACACACCGAATCCAGTAGCGGAGAACCTGCCAACATGTACCTGACGCCACAGCATATCCTTCTCGCTGGCGCCACCGGCCTGACCGGAGAACACCTGCTGGACCGCCTGCTCAGCGAGCCGACCGTGGCCCGCGTGCTGGCCCCGACACGCCGCCCCCTGGCCGCCCATGGCCATCTGCAGAATCCGGTCGGCGAGCTGAGCGCCCTGCTACCCCAATTGCAGGGTCCGGTGGACACCGCCTTCTGCTGCCTGGGCAGCACAATCAAGCAGGCCGGCTCCGAAGCGGCCTTCCGCGCCATTGACCACGACCTGGTGCTGGCTTTCGCTCAACGCGCCCGCGAGCTGGGCGCACGCCATCTGCTGGTAATCAGCGCCCTGGGCGCCGACCCCAAGTCCTCGGTGTTCTACAACCGGGTCAAGGGTGAGATGGAGCAGGCCCTGCAGGCCCAGGACTGGCCACAGCTGACCATAGTGCGGCCCTCCCTGCTGCTCGGTGCGCGCCAGGAATTTCGCCTGGGCGAGCGCCTGGCCGCGCCCTTGATGCGCGGGCTGCCGGGCAAATACCGCGGCATCAAGGCCACCGTACTGGCCCGGGCGCTGTGGCGCCTGGCCCTGGAGGAAGGCAACGGCTGCCGCATCATCGAGTCCGATCAACTGCGCCGCCTGGGCCGCTGACCCCCGACAGGACTGACTTATGAGCCAACACGACAGCCTGCTTAGCGCCCTGCAGCAGGCCGATATGCTGGAAATCGACGACCTACATGCCTGGCACTTCGACCTCGACCAAGAGCAGCTGAGCGCGGTGGCCGAACGCCCCTTTCTGCGTATCGAATGCATGGATGGCCGCGCCCTGCGCACCTGGCAGTTCAGCCTGGCCGAGGTACAGGCCGCCCAGTATCAGGCCGATGATGACAGCTGGGCGCTGCACGGTGCAGGCCAGCTCCACCGGCTCAAGTGTTTTGCCGCCATCAGCGGCGACAACCAGGGCGATGCCGACGACAGCGCTGACGACAGCGCATAACGGGAAGCCACATGGGCCTCTACGACCGTTACCTGCTACCGCATCTGATCGACTTCGCCTGCGGCATGGGCGAAGTGATGAAGGCCCGCTCGCAGATCGTGCCCCAGGCCCGCGGCCGAGTGCTGGAGATCGGCATTGGCAGTGGCCTTAACCTGAGTTTTTATGACCCGGCCCGGGTCAGCGTCATAGTCGGCGTCGACCCCAGTGCCGAGATGCAGAAACTGGCCCACCAGCGCGCCGCCGCCATTGCCATCCCGGTCGAAATGCTGGCCCTGGAGCTGGGCCAGATCCAGGCCGAGACGGCCAGCTTCGACAGCATCGTCTGCACCTTCACCCTGTGCACCATCCCCGACGCCGTTGCCGCCCTCCGGGAAATGCGCAGGGTGCTCAAACCCGGCGGCCGCCTGCTGTTCTGCGAACACGGCCTGGCCCCGGACGCGCCGGTGGTGCGCTGGCAGCATCGCCTCACCCCATTGTGGAAGCCCCTGGCCGGCGGCTGTCACCTTAATCGCGACATCCCCGCCCTGCTGCAAGCCGGCGGCTTTCAGATCGGCATGCTGGAAAAGCGCTACCTCAAGGGCCCCAAGCCCATGACTTATATCTACCAGGGCTGGGCCGCGTGAAATTCTCGGGGGCTTGAGCCGGCGCTGTGCGGCTTTACTGGCTATCTTTAAGCCATGGATTATCGGATGGAAGCCGACTCACGCATGAAGCGCCTATTGCCTTGCGCCGGCATGGCCCTGTATCTGGGCCTGCTCGGCCTTTTGTCGTGCCTGCCGGCCTTGGCCGAGTCACGCCTGATCAGTGTTGGCGTCTATGCCAACGAACCCAAACTGCTGCTCGACCAGCGCGGTCGCCCCTCAGGCATTCTTGGTGAATTACTCAATGAAATCGCCACCCGTGAAGGCTGGCAGATCAAGCCGGTCAGCTGCCACTGGCAGCAATGCCTGGAGTGGGTACAGCAGGGAGAAATCGATCTGCTGCCTGACGTGGCCTACAACGAGGCCCGTGCTCTGACCCTGGACTTTCACAAGGTGCCTTCGCTGTACAGTTGGTCGCAGCTTTACAGCCGCGGCGAGCAGCGGCTGGAATCCATGCTCGACCTGGATGGCCGGCGGATTGCCGTACTGGAAGGCTCGGTACAACAGGACTACTTGCAGGATCTGCTGCACAGCTTCGGGCTCACGGCCCAGCTGATCGGTGTCAGCAGCCTGATGCAGGGCTTCGAACTGGTGCAGATGGGACAGGCCGACGTGGTGGTGGCCAATCACCGCTTTGGCGAGTTCCATGCCCCCCGCTTCGAGCTGCTGCCGACCCCCATCATGTTTCAGCCCGCCCAGCTGTTTTACGCCACCGCCAAGGGGCGCAATGCCGATCTGCTGGCCGCCATCGACCAGCACCTGCAGGAGTGGCATAACACCCCAGGCTCCTTCTACTACCAGACCCTGCAACGCTGGGGCAGCGAACAGCCCAGGCTGCTGATTCCACAGGGCGTCTGGTGGGGCCTGGGCAGCCTTAGCCTGCTGCTACTGGTGACCATCACCGGTGCCCTCCTGCTGCGCCGCCAGGTCGCGGAGAAAACCCACAAGCTGCAGAGCAGCGAACGACGCCTCAATACCATCCTGGACAGCGTTGAAGCCTACATTTATATCAAAGACCCCAACCTGCGTTATCAGTATGCCAACCGCAAGGTTTGCGAGCTGTTTGGTCAGCCCCGCGAGCAGGTAATCGGCAAGACCGACGAGTATTTCTTCGATATCGATACCGCGGCCAAGCTGCACGAGAATGACCGCCGCGTGCTAAGCCTGGGTGAGCGGGTGGAGACCGAGGAAATCAACCGCAGCCTCGATGGCAACGAAGAACACGCCTTTCTCTCGATCAAGCTGCCGCTGCGCAATGCCCAGGGACAGATCTACGCCCTGTGCGGAATTTCCACCGATATCACCGAGCACAAGCGCAACCTGGAAAAGATCAACCAGCTGGCCTTCTACGACCCATTGACCGGCCTGCCCAACCGCCGCCTGCTGCTCGACCGCCTGCAGCTGGCTCTGGCCAAGCATGAGCGCGGACTGCAGCAGGGGGCGCTGCTGTTTATCGACCTGGACAATTTCAAGGACCTTAACGATACCCTCGGCCATGACATGGGGGACCAACTGCTGCTGCAGGCCGCTGCACGCCTGAGCCAGCATGTGCGCAGCCAGGACACCCTGGCGCGCCTGGGCGGCGACGAATTCGTGGTTATGCTCGAAGGCCTCAGCAGCGACCCGATGCGCACCGCCCAGCAGGTCGAGAACGTTGGCAACAAGCTGGTCAAGGCCCTGGGCACGCCCTATGACCTCAAGGGCCACAGCCATATCAGCAGCGCCAGCATTGGCGTGGCCCTGTTCCCCGATGGCCAGTGCAACGTGGATGACATCCTCAAGCGCGCCGACCTGGCCATGTACCAGGCCAAGGCTGCCGGGCGCAACGGCCTGCGCTTCTTCGACCCGCGCATGCAGGCCGAGGTCAGCGCCCGCGCCAGCCTGGAAAATGACCTGCGCCAGAGCCTGGGCGCCGGTCACTTTATCCTGCACTACCAGCCCCAGGTGGGGGCCCATGGCCAACTGCTCGGCGCCGAAGCGCTGGTGCGCTGGCAACATCCTGAGCGCGGTCTGGTGTCACCGGCCGAGTTTATCCCTGTGGCGGACAGTACCGGGCTGATCCTGCCCCTGGGCCGCTGGATTCTGCAGGCCGCCTGCGAACAACTGGTGGCCTGGGGCGAGCAGCCGCAGATGAGCCACCTGAGCCTGGCCATCAATGTCAGCGCCCGTCAGTTCCACCACCCGGACTTTGTTGACGAAGTGCTGGCCACCCTGGCGGAAACCGGCGCCAACCCGACCCGCCTGGAGCTTGAGCTGACCGAAAGCCAACTGGTGGAAGACGTCGAGGCCCTGATCGACAGGATGCTGCAACTCAAGAGCCATGGCGTGGGCTTCTCCCTGGACGACTTCGGCACCGGCTACTCCTCGCTCAACTTTCTCAAGCGCCTGCCTCTGGACCAATTGAAAATCGACCAGTGCTTCGTCCGCGAACTCCTCGATCACCCCAGCGACGCCGCCATCGTCCGTACCATCCTGGCCCTGGGCAGCAACCTGGGCCTGGCCGTCACCGCCGAAGGCGTGGAAACCTTCGAGCAGCGCGACGCACTGCTGCGCATGGGCTGCCAGAAATTCCAGGGCTACCTGTTCGCCCAGCCCGGCCCGGCGCAAATCCTCGAGCAATGGCATAGCCTGGCCTGAGGCCCTGGCGCCACCCACCCTTGGTGGAATAGGGCGTGATCTGGCGTTGGCAGCTGGCACGCATTGCCTGGTTCAGGCGCGAAGTCAACCATGGTGAAAATTCCTGGGCATAACGCGGGCCGGCATGTCGCGGTCAGTATTGACTCAGCAGCGGGCAGGGCTGCGCGCGGGGCGCGGTGCTGGCTTGCCGGGCCCACTGCGCGAAGCTCTCCATCGGCATGGCACGGGCGAAGAAGTAGCCTTGAAACTGGTGACAGCCCATCTGCAGCAGTTTGCGCCATTGACTGTCGGTTTCGACGCCTTCGGCGATGACCTCCAGGCCCAGGTTGCTGCCCAGGGCCAGGATGGTACGGACGATGGCGGCATCGCGCGGGTGATCAAGCAGCTCTCTGACAAAGGACTGGTCGATTTTAAGCTGATCCAGAGGCAGCCGCTTGAGGTAGTTGAGTGAGGAGTAACCGGTGCCGAAGTCGTCCAGGGAGAGGCGCAGCCCGTGCTCGCGCAGGCCGGTCATTTTGCCGATCAATTCGTCGATATCCTCTGCCAGCAGGCTCTCGGTCAGTTCGAGCTCCAGGCGTGCGGGTTGGGCACCACTCTGCTCCAGGGCGGCGAGCACTTCGCTGACAAAATTAGGGTGGTGGAACTGTCGGGCACTGATGTTGATGGCCAGGGTCAGGCGACTCAACTCCGGATCGTCGGCCCATGCGGCCAGCTGGACGCAGACCTGGCGCAACATCCACTGGCCCATGGGAAGAATAAGCCCGGTGCTTTCGGCCATATGAATAAATTCGCCGGGATAGATCAAACCACGACTCGGGTGCTGCCAGCGGATCAAAACCTCGGCGCCGATCACCTGGCCGGCCTGGTTCAGTTGCGGCTGTAAATACAGCACAAACTGTTCGGAGTTGAGGCCCTCACGGATCTCGCGTGCCAGGGTGGCCCGGGCATTGACCTCGGCCTGCATCAGGGGGTCGAAGTAGCGAACGCAGTTGCGGCCCGCGGCCTTGGCCTGGTACATGGCCAAGTCGGCACGCTTGAGCATCTCATCGACACTGGCTGGGGGCTGCGGAAAAAAGGTGATGCCGATACTGGCGGTGATGAGATGGCTGAAACCCTGCAACTGGTAAGGCTCGGCCAGGGCCGCGATCACCTTCCCGGCGATGGCCTCGACCTGCAGACTGAACTCGGCAGGTGGCGCGCCAGGGCCCTCAATGAGCAGGACGAACTCGTCGCCGCCCTGGCGGGCCAGGGTGTCCTGGGCCCGAAGGTGCTCGCTCAGGCGTTCGGCAACCTGTTGCAGCAAAAGGTCGCCGACATCATGACCCACGGAGTCGTTGAGGTCCTTGAAGTTATCCAGGTCGATAAACAGCAGCGCACTGGGCTGCCCCCGCTCACGCTTGGCCAGTGCCTGCTCCAGCCTGTCGCGCAGCAGACGACGATTGGGCAGATTGGTCAGCGGGTCGTAGAAGGCCAACTGGATGATCTGTTCCTGATGCCTGCGCTGTTCGCTGATATCGGTGGCAATGCCACACAGTGCGTAGATTTGGCCGTGGGCATCGTGCAGGGGCAGCTTGATCGAGAGGTAGGTGTGTTCGCTATTATCGGCCGGATGGCGTTGGGTCTCTTCGCTTTGCACCCGTTCGCCCAGCAGAATGACGCGGCGGTCGGCATCTTGCGCAGCCATCAGGGTTTGGCTGCCTAGGATTTGCGCATCAGTCTGACCCAACACCTGTTGCAGGGGTTTGCCGAGCATCTCGCAGGCCATAGGGTTGGCATATTGGTAGCGCAGCTGCGGGTCCTTGATGTAGATCGCGGCGCCGACATGGTCGAGGATGGCATTCAGGCGCGCCTCGCTGGCCTTGAGGTGGCGGGTCTTCTCGGCGACCTGGCGGCGCAGCAGCAGGCCGAACGCAAGCGCCAACAACAGTAAGCCGCCGAGCAGGGCCAGGCTCCAGTACACATAGCGCGGAATAAGTTCTGGCAGGTGCTCCCCGCTCCAGCGGCGCATGATCTGGTGATACACCGAGTTGGAATCTTCGAGCCAACCCTCAAGATGCCGGTCGATCGCCATCAGCAGGTCGCGGTTGTGTTCCTTTTGGGTGGCATAGAACATGCGCACCGGTGGCAGCATCAGCGGCCTGGCCTGCAAGTCATAGTCGCCGGCAAAACGGTCGCCAAACTGGTTATTGGCGACCGCTGCATCCACCTCGCCTTCGGCGGCGGCGTCGAAGCCTTGCTGCAGGCTGTCGACCTCGACCAGGTACGGATCGGCTTCGCTGTACTGGAAAATATCTTTGAGGTAGGTGGCCTGAATCGACCCCTTGAGCACGGCGATGCGCAGGTCGGCGAAGTCCTCGATGGTGGCATAGTGCAATTTTTCACGGCTGTAGAGGGCTGACCAGCTGAACAGCGACGCATGCTGATGAAAGTCCATCCACTGGGCGCGCGCAGCGCTATAGGCGACGTCCGGCAACAGGTCGATCTGGCCGGCTTGCAGCAATTCCAGGCAGGCCTGCCATTGGCAGGGCACCGCGTGCAAGGTCCAACCCTCAAGCCGGGCAATTTCCTGCAGCAGTTCACCGAGAATACCCGAGGGTAGATTGTTGGCGCCCATCTCCAGCTTGGGCGCGTTGGCGTAAATACCGACCCGCACCGTCCTAACCTCTGCCGCAGCCCCGATGCTGATGAACAGGGCAACAAGCAACAGCCAGGCCCCTAGGCCGCGCCTTTGTGCGTTGGATCGGGTCATCTAACCGCCTGCTATGAGTGATGCGTGCTGATTCACCATGGTCGAAAATGAAACGAATGTACAGCTATACCTGATTGGCCCAGCTATTACTGACTTGGGTCATGGTTATGGGCCTGCGCAGGCATTGGCGTTGCAGGGCGACCAGGTGCAAATCGCCAACCTGAAACTGGGCCGGGATATCACGGATCAGTGAGGGCTTGCATTAAGGCCAGGATGGCAATGGCGGCGGCGCGCAGGTGGGCCAGTTTCTGCCTTTCGGCGCAGAGGTCGACGCCGACTATGGCGTAAAATGCCTCACCCCAGACCAGAAGAACGGCCCATGCGAACCCTCACCACCCTCACCGGCAACAGCCAGAAACTCGATGGCGGCGCCATGTTCGGCAATGCCCCCAAGGCCCTGTGGCAGCGCTGGATGGCGCCGGACGCGTTGAACCGCATCGACCTCGGCTGCCGCGCCCTGCTGGTGCAGGAGGCCGAGCGCAATATCCTGATCGAAACCGGCATCGGCGCCTTTTTCAGCCCGGAGCTGAAGCAGCGCTTCGGGGTGCAGGAGGAACGCCATGTACTGCTCGACAGCCTGGCGGCGATCGGTCTGTGTGATGCCGATATCGATATCGTGCTGCTCACCCACCTGCACTTCGACCATGCCGGCGGCCTGCTCGCCGCCTGGGAAGAAGGCAAACCTGCGCGTCTGCTCTTCCCCAATGCCCGGTTCATCACCGGCCGCCGCCAGTGGCAGCGCGCCTGCACGCCCCACCCCCGGGATCGCGCCTCCTATATCCCGGAGCTGCTGCAGCTGCTGGAAGCCAGCGGACGTCTGCACCTGATCGATGAACGCGAGCAATGCGCGCTGCTCGGCCCCGACTGGCGCCTGCACTGGAGCGACGGCCACACCCCGGGCCAGCTGCTGCCGGAAGTGGCCATGGCCGGCGGCCCGGTGGTCTTCCCCGGCGACCTGATCCCCGGCGCGCCCTGGGTACACCTGCCCATCACCATGGGCTATGACCGCTTTCCCGAAGGCCTGATCGAGGAAAAGGAAGCTCTGCTGGCGGACCTGGTCGGCCGTGGCGGGCGCCTGGTGTTCACCCATGACCCGGACGTGGCCATGGGCCGGGTAGTCTGCGATGCCAAGGGCCGTTATGGCCTGGAAGAAACCCAGACTGCGGTGCGCGGGCTGGCCGAATAGCCGTTAGATAACCCGGTGCGTGCGGCGCACCAGGCCGGCTAAAGCCCGCCGCTAACGCCCAGGTTCAGCCCCAGGGCCGCGGCGCAGGAAAAGGGCAAGAGCAGGGTATCCAGCAGCAGGCTGGCCGGCAGGTCCAGCCCCGGATAACGGGGCGCCTCGGCGCCGAAGCGTTCCCGTGCGCAGCAACCGCCCTGCAGGGCATAGAGATCCAGGCGAGTGCCGGCATACACCAGCGGCGCGCCCGGCTTGGCGGCGTCCAGGG
>JBFHPI010000035.1:0-13225 GCA_041592855.1 Pseudomonas sp. | reverse complement strand
CGCTACCGCCTGTTTGGCCGCTATGAGCAATGCCTGTTGCCCAGCGCCGACCATGCCCGGCGCTTTCTGCATGATTGAGGCGCGGCTGCAGCAGATCGCCTGGGTCGCCCGTATCAGTCTGGCGCTGGTGTTTATCTGGCATGGCCTGGTGCCGAAGATTCTGTGGCTAAGCCCCGATGAACTGGCGATGATCCAGGCCCATGACGTTCCATGGCCGGCCCACTGGGTGGCGCGTCTGGCTGGGGTTGGAGAAATGCTTCTGGGCGGCGCGCTGCTTTACCGGCCTTGGCGCTGGCCGCTATGGCTGGCGGCGGGGCTGTTGCTTGTGCTGTTGCTTGATGTGGCCCTGTTCAGCCCCCATCTGCTGTTGCAGGCCTTCAATCCCGTTTCGACCAATCTGGCGGCGCTGGCCCTGTGCGTCGTGATCCATCTGGCGGAAAGGCCCCTGCAGGCCTCTTCCTGAGCAAGTCCTTCGAGCTGCGAGCGAGCCTGCATGTCCGTGATCCTGTCTTCCCGTCAGCGCAATGCCCTGAACCTGGCCTGGCGTTTTATCGCCCCTTACCGCAGCCGAGTCTTCGGAGCGCTATTGGCGCTGCTGTTTACCGCAGCCATCACCCTGTCCATGGGCCAGGGCATCAAGCTGCTGGTGGATCAGGGCCTGGCCACCCAGTCGCCGGCGGCGCTGCAGCAGTCCATCGGCCTGTTCTTCGTACTGGTGTTGGCCCTGGCCCTGGGCACCTATACGCGCTTTTATCTGGTGTCCTGGCTCGGCGAGCGGGTGGTGGCGGATATCCGCAGGCGCGTGTTCGACCACCTGATCGAACTGCATCCGGGCTTTTACGAGAGCAACCGCAGCTCGGAAATCCAGTCGCGGCTGACCGCCGATACCACCCTGTTGCAGTCGGTGATCGGCTCGTCGCTGTCCATGGCCCTGCGCAACCTGATCATGCTGGTTGGCGGCAGCGTGCTGCTGGTGGTGACCAATCCCAAGCTCAGCGGCATCGTCCTGGCGGCCCTGCCGCTGGTGGTGGCACCTATCCTGATCTTCGGCCGACGGGTACGCGCTCTGTCGCGGCAGAGTCAGGACCGGGTGGCGGACGTCGGCAGCTATGTCAGCGAGGCCCTGGGGCAGATCAAGACCGTGCAGGCCTATAACCACCAGGATGAGGACAAGCGTCGTTTCGGCCTGTCCGCCGAGGCGGCCTTTGCCGTGGCGCGCCAGCGTATCGCCCAGCGCGCCTGGCTGATCACCGTGGTCATCGTGCTGGTACTCGGTGCAGTGGGGGTGATGCTCTGGGTCGGCGGCATGGATGTGATCGCCGGGCGCATTTCCGGTGGCGAGCTGGCCGCCTTTGTCTTCTACAGCCTGATAGTCGGTGGCTCCTTCGGCACCCTGAGCGAGGTGATCGGCGAGTTGCAGCGCGCCGCTGGTGCCGCAGAGCGCATTGCCGAGCTGCTGGCTGCACGCAATCAGATCGGCGCGCCTGGCGAGCCCCTGCACCTGGCCCAGCCGGTGCAGGGGCGCATTGAACTGCAGGGCCTGCGTTTTGCCTATCCGTCACGCCCGGAGCGCTTCGCCGTGGATGGCATTGATCTGCAGGTGGAGGCCGGCGAGACCCTGGCCTTGGTTGGCCCCTCAGGGGCGGGCAAGTCGACCTTGTTCGATCTACTGCTGCGTTTTTTCGACCCGCAGGGCGGACGTATCCTGATCGATGGTGTGCCCATCGACCGCCTCGCCCCCCGTGAATTGCGCCAGTGCTTTGCCCTGGTGTCGCAGAACCCGGCACTGTTCTTCGGCACGGTGGCGGACAATATCCGCTACGGCAAAGCCAGCGCCAGCCATGCCGAGGTGGAAGCCGCCGCCAAGGCTGCCCATGCCCATGACTTTATCCAGCAGCTGCCCGAGGGCTACCAGACCCACCTGGGCGATGCCGGCCTGGGACTGTCCGGTGGCCAACGTCAACGCCTGGCCATCGCCCGGGCGCTGCTGGTGGATGCGCCGATCCTGCTGCTGGACGAAGCCACCAGCGCCCTGGATGCCGAGAGCGAGCACCTGATCCAGCAGGCCCTGCCGCGCTTGATGACGGGCCGCACCACCCTGGTGATCGCCCATCGTCTGGCCACGGTAAAGAGCGCCGACCGTATCGCCGTGATCGAGCAGGGTAGGTTGGTCGCGATTGGCAAGCATGCCGAGCTGATCGAACGTAGCCCGCTCTATGCGCGGCTGGCCGAGTTGCAGTTTGGTGCAGAGGCGGTTGCCTGAGGCGGGCGGAAGCCAAGAGTGGGGACGTCTGCCCGCAGGTTGTATCCAAGCCATAAAAAATGCCGCTTACCTGAGTCAGGTGAGCGGCATTGGCTATTCGCGGCGCTAGCTTAGCGGTATTCGCACAGATAGGCGGTATCCACGGCGACCTTGAGCTGAAACTTGCTGTTGGCCGGCACGGTGAACTGGCTGCCGCCGGCGAACTCTTCCCAGCTGTCGCTGCCCGGCAGTTTCACGGTCAGGGCGCCGGCGATCACGTGCATGATTTCCAGCTGGTTGGTTCCGAACTCGTATTCGCCCGGGGCCATTACGCCCACGGTGGCCGGGCCTTCGCTCATGGCGAAGGCAATGGAGGTGACGGTGCCGTCGAAGTACTGGTTGACCTTGAACATGGGCAAATCCTCGCAAGATGGGGAGGTGGGGAAAAAAGGGTCGCCAGTATGCCCAAGGCGTTAAAGCCCGTCATCAGCCTTTGGCCGGCAATACCAGGGGCAGCAGCCGGGCGGTATTGCGGGCATCGCCCAGGGCTCGGTGCTGCTGGCCGTGAAAGCTCAAACCGGCCAGCTGCAGGGCTTTTTTCAGGCCGACCTGGCGCGGCAGTTGGCGGGCATCGCTGAAAGCCTGTTTGAGATTGAGATGGGGCAGTTGTTGCAGCGCACTGTGCAGGCCATGTTGCTGCCATTCCTGCTGCAGGTGGCGGCGGTCGTAGTCGCCCCAGCTGGCCCAGCCTACCAGCTGCTCCTGATGGGTGTGCAGCCAGCGTTCGAATTGTGCCCAGACCTGGGGCAGGCTGGCTGCGCCGTCGACGCTGGCCTGGTCGATATGGGTCAGTTCCCGGCAGAAGGCCGTCAGTTGCGGGCGCCGCTGCGGTTTGATCAGGCGCTGGAAGTGGTCCAGTTCATGGCCGGCGCTGTCCACCAGGCTGGCGCCGATCTCGATGATTTCCATTTCTGCCAGGGGCCAGCCGCCTTCTTCGGTGGTGGCTTCCAGGTCGATCACTAGCCATTGCTGCATAGGCCCTCCTTAGCGAGCGCTTAGTATGGTCGGTGCCCATGAACCGGGTAAAGCGCAACAGTTCTGCTGGCTTGCTGTGCAGGCTTGTGGCGTGCTGAACAGGGTATGCTGCGCACAGTAGAGAACAGGAGGGTGCAAATGGCTAAGGTGGCATTTATCGGCCTGGGTGTGATGGGTTTTCCCATGGCCGGGCATTTGGCGCGGGCCGGGCATCAGGTCTGCGTGTACAACCGCACGCCGGCCAAGGCGGCGCAGTGGGTGGCGGAGCATGGCGGCAGCCAGGCACCCACCCCACGGGAGGCAGCCCAGGGCGCCGAACTGGTGATGACCTGCGTGGGCAATGATGAGGATCTGCGCAGTGTGGTACTGGGTGCTGACGGTGCCTTTGCCGGCATGGCGGCAGGCGCCGTACTGGTCGATCACACCACTGCCTCGGCTGATGTGGCCCGGGAGCTGGCGAGCGAAGCCGAGGCGCTGGGCCTGGGTTTTCTCGATGCGCCGGTGTCCGGCGGGCAGGCCGGGGCCGAGAACGGGGTGCTGACCATTATGGTGGGCGGCAGCCGTCAGGCCTATGCACGGGCTGAGGCGGTGCTGCAGGCCTATGCGCGGATGATTCGCCTGATGGGCGAGGCCGGCAGTGGCCAGCTGACCAAGATGGTCAACCAGATCTGTATCGCCGGCCTGGTGCAGGGGCTGGCCGAGGCCCTGCATTTCGCCCAGCGTGCCGGTCTCGATGCCGAGAGTGCCATGGAGGTGATCGGCAAGGGCGCGGCGCAGTCCTGGCAACTGGATAATCGCCACAAGACCATGCTGGCCGGCGAGTTCGAGTTTGGCTTCGCCGTGGACTGGATGCGCAAGGACCTCTCCATCCTGCTCGACGAAGCCCGGCGCAATGGCGCGCAGTTGCCGGTTACGGCCCTGGTCGATCAGTTCTATGCCGATGTCCAGGCCATGGGCGGCGGCCGTTGGGACACCTCCAGCCTGATGGCGCGGTTGACCCGGGCCGGGCGCTGATACAGGCTGTCGGGACCTCTGCCTCTGGCTGCAAACTGGCGCTAGAATCGCCGCCGTTGCGACTATGAGCGAGGTTTCCATGGAGTGTCGTGCCGGTTGTGGTGCCTGCTGCATCGCGCCTTCCATCAGCTCACCGATCCCCGGCATGCCCATGGGCAAGCCGGCAGGTGTGCGCTGTGTGCAACTGTCTGTCGATAACCTCTGCCAGCTGTTCGGCTCGGCGCAGCGCCCGGCCGTCTGCGGGCAATTCGCCGCCGATCAGCAGGTCTGTGGGGACAGCCGCGAGGAAGCCATCCAGCTGCTGGGCTGGCTGGAGCAGGCCACGGCCTGAGGAGTGTCTGGATGGTCCTGACCCTGCGTGGCCTGCTGTTGGTGTCACTTTGTGCGTTGACTGGCTTGAGCCTGGCCAGCGAGTCGCGCTGGCGTCTGGTCAAGGATGAAGCCGGGGTGCAGGTCTATCTGGCCGAGGTGCCGGGTTCCCGTTACCAGGCCTATCGCGGTGTGACCCTGATGCGCACCGAGATGGCCAGGCTGCTGGCTGTACAAGAAGATGTGGTGGCCTCCTGCGCCTGGGTCTATGCCTGCGAGGAACAACGCCTGCTGGCCAGCGAGGGTGACTATGACTGGCTTTATACCCGGTTGCATACGCCCTGGCCGGTGGCCGGGCGCGACTCGATTCTGCGGGTGCACACGCGCGTGGCTGCCGATGGCAGTGTTGAGCGCCAGCTGCGCGGGGTACCCGATTTTCTGCCGCAGCAGTCGCGGCTGGTAAGAGTCAGCAAGTTCGAGGGCTTCTGGCAGATGCGCCCTGTGGGCGAGGGGCAGGTGGAGGTGATCTATCAGGCCCACACCGAACCGGGCGGCAGCCTGCCGGCCTGGCTGGCCAACAGCTTTGTGGTGGATGTGCCGTTCCATACCCTGCTGGAGCTGCGCCGTCTGGTTGAGGGGCGCTGAAAAGGGGCGCCGTGTGGAGGCGTGGCCACGCGGTGCCCCTGGACGCAGTCCGTTGGTTGACGGGCTGCTACGCCCTACAGCAGCGGAATGCTGTAGCTGACGATCAGGCGGTTCTCATCCAGTTCACCGGCTGCGTCGGAGCGCACCATGGCGTTGCGCCACCGCAAGGCGAGGTTTTTGAAGGTGCCTTCCTGGATGGTGTAACTGATATCCAGGTCGCGCTCCCACTCCTTGCCATTCTCGGTGCCGACATCGAAGCCGTCGCCCCGCACATAGCGAACAAAGGCATTCAAGCCGGGAACGCCGTAGCTGGCGAAGTTGATGTCGTAGCGGGCCTGCCAGGATTTCTCATCCTTGCGCGTAAAGTCGAGAATTTGCAGGTAATTGACGATATAGGGATCGGTTTCGCTGAGGAACGGAAAGGCGTTGTCGCCGCCCACTTTCTGGTAACCCAGGCGGAAGGTATGTGCTCCAGTACCTGCCCAGAGGTTGACCGAGGTGAGGGTGTTGTCCAGCTCGCCGCCGCGCTTGCTGCCATTGTCCTGGGAGTCGAAGTAGGCCAGGTTGGCGCCAAGTTTCCAGTTCCCCAGGGGCTGAACGTGAATCAGGTTGTACAGCTTCTGGTCATAGATATCCTCCAGCTCGCCATACCAGAGCCCGACCGTGGTGTTGCCAGCATTGAACTTGTAATCGCCGCCAGCAAAGTTGTAACGATCACTCATGCCGCCGACATTACTGGCGGTAATGTCCTGGCTGTCGGTCGAGTTGCGGAAGTTCACTTCACGCAGTTGGCCACCATTGAGGGTCAGGCCATCCAACTCTTGCGAGGTGACCATTGCGCCAGTGAACACCTGCGGTAGCAGGCGCGAGTCGCCGGAAGAGACGATCGGCAGCTTCGGCATCAGGCCGCCTACCTTACCGATGGTCTTGGATAGGCGAACCTTGGCGGCTGCAGTGGCCTCGGAATATTCCCCAGGCCCCTCATCACCAAAGGCGTTGGGCAGTAGGTTGGTACCTGCGCGGTCATCGGATGAATCGAGCTTCAGACCCAGGCCCGCATAGGCATCCAGACCAAAGCCCACGGTGCCTTCGGTAAAGCCCGATTCTGCCTTGAAGAGAAAGCCCTGGGCCCATTCTTCACGTTTGGACTGCTGTGCTGCTGTCGTGTGGCGCAGGTCGCGGTTCATATAGAAATTGCGCAGATCAAGGCTGGCTTTGCTGTCCTTGATGAATTCAGCCTGGGCCAGGCCAGGCAGGATCAGGCAGGTGCCCAGGGTGGCGAAGGCCACGGCGCGGGCGAGGGGAGTTGGACTCATTATTATTGGCTCCTCGTGTGTGCGGGTCGGCTTGTGACCGTTGGGTTACAGCGCTGGCACTAGAGCACGGAGTGGCTTCGCGGGCTTTTAGACTTTGGTCGAGCGGACAATGCGGGGGCTTGATCCACCACTGGTCGGCTGCCTGGAAATACGACTAAAGTTCTGTGTGGTGCAGCCGTTTAACAGTCACATACCCTTCTCAGGTACCTCGCCATGAATCCCCTGGCCCCCCTCTCATCCAATACCACCCGTGCCGCGCCTGCTCAGACTCAGCCGGCCATTCGCAATGCCGAGGATGCTCAGGCCCTGCTGGCCAATCGTCTGGCCGAGCGCCTGGGGTTACCCAAGGGCGCACTGGCTGTACCACAGAGCGACTACACCCCGGAAAAGGTCGCCGGGCGCATTCTCGGTTTTATCGAGCAGCGGCTGCAGAGCGAGCAGGCTGCCGGTGCCGACACGGCTCAGTTGCAGAAGCTGATGGAGCAGGCTCGCGGTGGCGTGGAGAAGGGCTTTGCCGAAGCACGCAAGATTCTCGACGGCATGGGCGTGTTGCAGGGCAAGGTGGCCACTGATATCGACGACACCTACCAGCGCATCCAGGATGGCCTGGGCGAGCTGGATCGTCGTTTCAATCCGAATGCCGCGCCGGTGCAGGACAGCACCCGTATCGCCGCCTACAGCGAGCGTTTTGCCGCCCAGGCGGAAACCTTCGAGCTGTCGGTGACCACTCGCGAAGGTGATCGCCTGCGCATTTCCATCGCCCAGGCGTCGGCCAGCTATGCCCAGTCCGGGGTGCTGGCCAGCCGTGATGCCAATGGCAGTACGCTGCTCGCTGCCAGCCGTAGCGGCAGTTTGCAGATCGGCGCCTGGCAGGTCAGTGTTGAAGGCGATCTGAATGAGCAGGAGCTGGCCTCTCTGGAGAAACTCTTCAGTCAGGTGCAGGAGCTGTCGAATAAGTTCTACGCGGGGGATATGGCCGGCGCCTTCGACCGGGCCATGGCCCTGGATATGGATGGCGAGCAGTTGGCCTCCATGTCCCTGCGTTTGACCCAGACCAGTGTGCGCCAGGCCACCGATGCCTACAGCGCCGTGGCCGAGCAGGGCGGTCAGGCTGCCAGCGCGGTCAACGCGACGCTGCTCGATTATGCCCAGGGGCTGCTGGATGCGCTGCGCAGTGCCAATGAAGCCGCCACCGAGGGCAAGGACACGTTGCTCGATCTGCTCAGGGGTGGTTTCTCCCTGGATGAGCGCTTCGACCAGGGGCGCCTGGACAAAGCCGATCAGCTCAACACGCGCCTGCTCGAAGGTCTGCAAGGGCTGTTGAATGGCGTGCCGGCGCAGTCAAAGACGGCCCCCGAGGCCTGAATCAGCAGTGCTAGACTACGGCTTTAACCTGCTGTGGATAGGCGCCGATGCTTCCTGAATGTCAACTTTTCGGCACTCTCGGCTGCCACCTCTGTGAGGTGGCCGAGGCGCTGCTGATGCCTTTCGTCGAACATGGCCTGCTGGTCGAACTGGTGGATATCGCCGAGGATGAAACCTGGGTGGAACGCTATGGCTTGCGCATTCCAGTGCTACGCCGCTGCGACACAGGCGCCGAGCTGGATTGGCCGTTCGAGGCCGAGCAACTGGTGACATTTTTGCGCTGAGCGCTGCGTGATGCCGCTGATCGCATAGACTGAAAGATACAGATCACGCTAAGGAATGCTTGCCATGGCTATGGTAATGGGGGATGCACTTTCACTGCTGCTGTTTCGACTGCACAGTGGCAGGCTACTGGGGATCAACTTGTTGAAAGTGCAGGAAATCATCCCCTGTCCGGCTCTGACCAAACTGCCCAGTCGTCACCCCCATGTGCGTGGGGTGGCTACCCTGCGCGGCTCGGCGCTGACGGTTATCGACCTTGCCCGTGCCATCGGAGAGCAGGGGGCCAGCGACAGCCGCGACGGTTGCCTGATCGTCACTGAATTGAGCCGCTCGCGCCAGGGCCTGCATGTGCAGAGCGTCGAGCGTATCGTGCAGTGTTCCACCCGTGATGTGCGTCCGCCACCTGCCGGTTCCGGCGGCAAAGCCTTTATTACCGGGGTGACACAGATCGATGGAAAAATCGTGCAAATTCTCGATATCGAGAAGGTGCTGCATGAAATCGCTCCGGCCTTCCCCGAGGAGCTGGACGACAACCTGCTCACAGAGCATGAGCGGCAGCTGCTCAGGGGGCGCCGCGTGCTGGTGGTGGACGACTCCCATGTGGCCCTGCATCAGACCCAGCTGACCCTGAACAAGCTGGAGCTGGACTGCCAGATCGTACGCAGTGCCGCCGCTGCTTTGGAGCGACTGAAGGCCGAGCATGAGGCGGGTAGGCCGGTCGAGGTGTTGGTATCGGATATTGAGATGCCGGAGATGGATGGCTACGACCTGGTGCGCACCATTCGCAAGGATGCCGAAATCGGGCAGACCTATGTGTTGCTGCACACCTCGCTCGACAGCACCATGAACACCGAAAAAGCCCAGGCGGTGGGGGCCAATGATGTGCTGACCAAGTTTTCCACGGTGGACCTGAGCAAGGCCCTGGTGCGAGCGTTCGAGTCCCTGGGCCGATAACCCGCAGGCAGCAAAAACGCCGGGAGCAGTTTTTGGCGTCCCATAGAGGCGTTCGCAGAGTGGCCGCCAAGGACGGCAGGCCATAAAAAAACCCGCTAATCAGCGGGTTTTTTTATGGCTATGGGCAATGGCCTGAGCCTGGGATTTGGTCGGAGAGACAGGATTCGAACCTGCGACCTTCTCGTCCCGAACGAGACGCGCTACCAAGCTGCGCTACACTCCGATAACCACGAATTGTACTGAAAAAGTTTTGCAGCACAAGGGGTTAGCCCTAAATTTTTAGCGCCTGGCACGCTCAGGTACAGCAGATTTCAGTGGCCCATTAGCTTAGAGTTCGCGAATGCTTTCAACCTGATCCTTGTTGACCTTGGCGCGGCGCCCGTCGACCTGCTCAAACTGATAGAAGCCGGACTCTTCATCATATTGCGGCAAATCCTGTGTCTGGATCTCGCGGCCATCGGTCAGGGTAATGACCGATGGGTTGGCACAACCGACCAGCGCGGCCAGTGCAAGGGCCAGCAGGGCGGCGAATAGGGAGCGGTGTGGCATGGAAATCTCCTTGAGGATTACGGCGGCTACCTTGCCTCAGATGGAGGCAAGTGATGCAAGTTCCCTCGTCACGGGTTGATTTGTGCCAGTAACGCCGGGGTATTGAGATTGGCCAGGCGCGGATCGTTCAGGGGGCAGTCCACGGGGCGTACCGCGAGACTGCGCAACCAACGTTGCGGGCTGCGTTCACCCGCCTGCCAGGCTTGTTCGAGGGCGGGGGCAAGGGATAGCGGAATCAGGCTAAACAGCGGCTCCAGGTAGTCGCCCTGGCGCAGCACCACGGGGCGTTCTCCCGCCTGTTCCAGCAAGGTCATGACTAATGGGCGGTCGAGCCGCGGTGCATCGCAGGGCAGCACCAGTAGCCAGGGGTGACGGGCGGCTTTGAGCCCGGCGCGGATACCGGCCAGGGGCCCCTGGTAGTCCTGATCGCCATCACTGACCAGGCAGTCGGCATAAGGGGCATAACGTTCGGCGTTGCGGTTGCAGGAGATGATCAGGTCATCGCTCAGGGGGCGCACCAGTTCATGCAACCAGGCGATCAGCGGGCGACCTTGCCAGTCGAGCAGGCCTTTGTCGGCGCCGCCCATACGCTGCCCACGGCCACCTGCGAGAATCAATACGGAGCAGGCTGGTAGAACAGGACTAACGGGCATGCGAAGCCTCCAAAAGGCGGGCCTGTGATATAACGGCGGACAATTTTAATCATAACTGGAAGCCTGCCATGAGCCACAAGGCCGACGCCCCCTTTGTGCCCCTGAATATTGCCGTACTGACCGTCAGCGACACCCGCAGCCTGGACACCGACACCTCCGGCCAGTTGTTTGTTGAGCGCCTGCAGGCCGCCGGCCATCAGCTTGCCGCCCGGGTGTTGCTCAAGGACGATCTGTACAAGATTCGCGCTCAGGTGGCGACCTGGATTGCCGAGGATCAGGTGCAGGTGGTGCTGATCACTGGCGGCACCGGCTTTACCGGTCGCGACAGCACGCCGGAAGCGGTGGCCTGTTTGCTGGACAAGAAAGTCGATGGTTTCGGCGAGCTGTTCCGGCAGATTTCCGTACCTGATATCGGCACCTCGACCATTCAATCCCGGGCCCTGGCCGGGCTTTCCAACGGCACCCTGGTGTGCTGCCTGCCGGGCTCGACCAATGCCTGTCGCACCGCCTGGGACGGCATTCTCGGCGAGCAGCTGGATAACCGTCATCGGCCGTGCAATTTTGTCCCCCATCTGAAACAGGTGGCCGCCTGCGAGAGCCGCGGATGAGTGGCTGTGACCAGCCTGGGCTGATGTCCGTAGAGGTCGCGCTGGCGCGGTTGCTGACCCAGGCCGAGGCCAGTGCCATTGTCGAAAGCGAGCGGGTCGGCCTGAGCGATGCATCGAGTCGGGTATTGGCCGAGCCGCTGGTGGCCAGTCTGGATCTACCGCCCTGGGACAACAGCGCCATGGACGGTTATGCCCTGCGTCTGGCTGATTGGACGGGCGAGCCTTTAGTCGTCAGCCAACGCATCCAGGCCGGCAGTGCGCCGCACCCTTTGCAGCCGGGTACCTGTGCACGAATCTTTACCGGCGCGCCGATGCCGGCCGGTGCAGATAGCGTGGAAATGCAGGAAAACGCCGTGCTCGGCGAAGATGGCCGGGTTGCCTTTAGCCAGCCGCTTAAGCTTGGCCAAAACGTGCGTGCCCAGGGCCAGGAAACCCGTATCGGCGATTGCGTGTTGCCCGCGGGCACTCGCCTGGGCCCGATCGAACTGGGTCTGGCGGCGTCCCTGGGTTGCGCCGAATTGACTGTGCGCCGCCGGCCGCGGGTGGCGGTGCTGTCCACCGGCGATGAGCTGGTCGAGCCGGGCCAGGTGCTGGGCCCCGGGCAGATCTACAACAGTAACCGTCGCCTGTTGATCGCCTGGTTAGAGCGCCTGGGCTGCGCGGTGGTGGATGGCGGCATTCTGCTTGATGATCTGGAGCTGACGCGCACGGCGCTGGCTGCGTTGAGCGACGTTGACCTGATTCTCTCCAGCGGCGGGGTGTCGGTGGGCGAGGCGGATTTTCTCGGCATGGCCCTGCGTGAAGAGGGCGAGTTGGCGTTGTGGAAGCTGGCGATCAAACCGGGCAAACCGCTGACCTGCGGGCAGTTTCGCGGTGTGCCGGTAATCGGCCTGCCGGGCAATCCGGCTTCAACTTTGGTGACCTTCGGCCTGCTGGCCCGGCCTTATCTGCTGCGCCGCCTGGGCGTGCAGCGGGTCGAGCCGTTGGGCTTTCCGATGCCGGCCGGTTTCGCCTGGCGTAAAGCAGGCAAGCGCCGCGAATACCTGCGTGCACGTCTGGAAAACGGCCGGGTGGTGCCTTACCCGAACCAGAGCTCCGGGGTGCTTCGTAGCGCGGCCTGGGCCGAGGGCTTTGCCGAGATTCTGGAAAATACCACCCTGACCGAGGGCGATAGCCTGCGGTTTATTCCCCTAAGCGAAATCCTTTCGTAGGATGGGTCGGGCCGCGCAGGTTGAGCGTAGCGATACCCATCCGCTATCGATGGGTTACGCCACTGCGCGGCCAATCCATCCTAGGCATTGCGCCGACTTTCGCGAAATTCGCCCGGAGTCTGCCCGGTCCAGGCCTTGAAGCTGCGGTGGAAGGAGCGCGATTCGGTAAAACCCAGGTAGCTGGCGATATCCTGAATCGCCAGGTCGCTGCGCAGCAGGTAGTGCTCGGCCAGTTCCTGGCGCAGTTCGTCGAGAATCTGCTGGTAGCTGGTGCCAGCCAGTTGCAGATGGCGCTGCAGGGTGCGCACCGTCATATTGAATTTCTCCGCCACCCGTTCCTTGCGCGGCAGACCGTCCTTGAGCAGCAGGCGCAGGGCGTTCTTTACCCGTTGTGGCAGCGGCTGGTTGTCGTCCAGCCCGGCCATCAGGGTCAGGGCATGTTCTTCCAGGGTACGCAGCAGGTTGGCATCGGCCTGGCGCAGCGGCACGCCAAGGTACTCCAAGGGTACGATCAGTGCATTGCAGCTTTGCTCGAAGCGGATCGGGCAGCCGAAGATGGTTTCATATTCGCCAACATCAACCCCCTCAGGCAGGGCATGCTCGAACCAGACCTCCTCTGGCGAGCGGTCCATATCGGCGATCCAGCGCGCATACAGCAGCCAGGAAGCCAGCACGTTTTCCACCATATGCCGGCGGATCGGTTCGGCCTGGTGGCGGCAGGTCCAGATCAGCTTGACGTGGTCTGTGCCGGCCTCGACCCGGCTGACACCCATATCACCCACCAGCTTCTCGTAAGGCACGATGCGGCTCATGGCCTCACCGAGCGTCGCACAGTTCATGGTGATATAACCCAGCACGCTCCAGGAACCGGGCTGCACAAAACGCGCGCAATGCAGGCCGAACAATGGATCATTGGAGGCGCGCAGCAGGTGGGCGAGCAGGCGCTCATGGGTTTCGCTGGGAATGCGCTTGCCGTTGTCAGCCAGATCCTCTGCCTTGAGCCCGGCGGCTGCCAGCGCCTGGTCGATATCCAGGCCCAGTT
>JBFHPI010000034.1:0-13437 GCA_041592855.1 Pseudomonas sp. | reverse complement strand
GGCCATGCTCAATGGCCAATAGTTGATCTAAGCAAGCATGCCTGAGCTAATCTTTCGGAAGCATGCGGTTCACCCTTAGGTCGCCCTCGTCTTTCTGGAGCCTTTTTATGATTTCTTTTCGCCTACTCAGCATGGTTTCCTTGCTGATCCTGTGCACATCCGTCTCCGCCACCAGCTTTGTCGCCACCACCGACTCTCTGGTGGCGGGGATGATGTCCAGCAGCGAAAGCACGTCGGATATTTCCTCGTCCT
This sequence comes from Pseudomonas sp., assembly GCA_041592855.1. Classification (GTDB taxonomy): domain Bacteria; phylum Pseudomonadota; class Gammaproteobacteria; order Pseudomonadales; family Pseudomonadaceae; genus Aquipseudomonas. Next base: position 13,185 of record JBFHPI010000034.1, on the reverse strand, counting down.
TTGGCGATGACAAGATCGTCCTCGCTGCCCGCGATGATGCCGCTAGTTTTGTCGCCAGTGCCGGTGCCATTCGCGGGGTGCATCTGCAGGCGGCCTTGCAGCATATTCGCGCGCAACTGCCAAACCTGCGGGCAGATGATCTGCAATTGGCCGAGGCCATTCTCAGCCTGTAGCTGCGCGGGGCAGTAGCCGCCTGCAGGGTGGCGGCTATTTGCCGGGGCCTCTTGAACTAGATGCTAACCGGGGCATCCAAACTATTACCTACCTCGCTCTCGCTGTAGGCCACCCTCCGGAGATCGCCATGAACCGTTTTCACCTCATCGCCCTAAGCGCAGCCGTTCTGTTCACTGGCAGTCTCCAGGCACAGACCCTGGTGGCCAGCAGCAACGTCATCATTCGCGCCATCGACCGCAGCTTCAACTTCACCTCAGAAACCACCACCTCGGTGCGGGACTCGAAAATGCTCCTGGCCGCCCGTGATGATGCCGCCAGCTTTGTCGCCACTGGCGGCAGCATTCGTGGCGTGCAGCTGGAGGCCTCGCTGGAGATGATCCGCAGTCGTGTACCGGAGGCGCAGACGGCCTCCGATATGCAGCTGGCGGAGGCCATTCTCAGCCTCTGACGACGCTGCTATCGATGCACGCGGAACTGCAGCCAAGGGTTATCATCCAAGGCTGCAGCCTGCATGCACCTGAGGAGTAGCCCATGCGTAACACCCTGATCGGCCTGACCCTGGCCGCAGCCCTGTTCAGCGGCGCCAGCCAGGCGCAAAGCCTGGTGGCCACCAGCAATATTCTGGTACGTGCCCTGGACCGCAGCCTTGATTTCACCTCCGATACCACCACCTCGATTCGCGATATGAAAGTCGTGGTCCAGGCCCGTGACGATGCCGCCAGCTTTGTCGCCAGTGCCGGGCAGATTCGCGGCGCACAGCTGGAGGCGGCCCTGCATCTGCTGCGCAGTGAAGTGGAAGAGGCCCGCGATGCCAGCGACCTGCAACTGGCCGAAGCCATTCTGGCCCTGTGAGGCGCCCGGGCCTCTGGCTATGCCTGGCCCTCTGGGCCTTCAGCAGTGTCAGCCTGGCCGGCCTGCGCCTTGAGCTGGACAGCACCCGTTTAAACCCCAGCCAGCGCCAGGCCAGTCAGGCGTTGCTGGACGAGGCCCTGGCCAGCCTGCCGCCCAGTTTTATCCAGCGCCTGGACCGCCAGGTGCGGGTCAGCTGGCAGGCCGGCATGCGCGACGATGCCTATGGCCGCACCGCCGGTCTTGATCGCATCGAGCTCAATGCCCGCCTGCTGTCGGCCCTGCACGAAGAACCGGCGCAACCTTCCGGGCGCCCCCATGGCAGCGTGCCTCGGGAGCTCTTGGCTACCGTCCTGCACGAACTGACTCATCTGTATGACCGCGCTCGGCTCTGGCCCACGGCAGAACGAAGCTTGCTGCAACACTGCCGCCAGCGGATGCACAGCCTCGGGCCCGTCGGTTTGCCGGATAAGTGCCGCGGACAGCACGCCCGGCGCTTTACCCTGAGTGATGACCCGCGCCTGCTGGATCTGGCCGGCTGGCCGCAATACGTCGGCCGCCGCGGCCAGCGCGAGCAGGCCAACGCCCAGGTGGCGCGCAGCCCGGACCGCTATGAGCTGAGCAGCCCGCTGGAGTTTGTCGCGGTGAATATGGAGTACTTCCTCCTCGACCCCAGCTATGCCTGCCGCCGCCCGTCCCTGGCCCGCTATTTTCGTGAGCACTTCGCCTGGACACCGGCGCAGCAGGAACCCTGTGACGATGGTCTGGCGTACCTGAATGCCGGCCGCGACTTTGCCCGCCAGCCCCTGGGTCGACTCGACCCGGCCCAGGTCTACCAGATCGATTACCTGCTGGCCGAAGCCAACGATGCCTGGGCCAGCCGCTGGGGCCACAGCATGTTGCGCCTGGTGATCTGCAAAGCGGGACGGCCGCGGGGGCCGGATTGTCGCCTGGATCTCGACCAGCATCTGGTCTTGTCCTACCGCGCCTTTGTCGGCGATGTGCAGCTGTCCAGCTGGGACGGCCTGACCGGCGCCTACCCCTCACGGCTGTTCGTTTTGCCGCTGGAACAGGTGATCGAGGAATACACCAAGGTGGAGCTGCGCAGCCTGGCATCCGTCCCCTTGAAGCTACCCCGCGCGCAGCTGGAACGCCTGGCCATCCGCGCCATCGAGCAGCACTGGAGCTACGACGGCGACTACTACTTTATTTCCAACAACTGCGCAGTGGAGACCCTCAAGCTGCTGCGCAGCGGCAGCGCCCACCCGCGCCTGCAGGCCCTGGACAGCATCCTGCCCAATGGTCTGCTGCAGTTGCTGGCGGCCCGCGAGCTGGCCGATATGTCAGTGCTGGATGATGCCGCTGAGGCCCTGCGCCTGGGCTACCGCTTCGACTCCTTCCGCGAGCGCTACCAGGCCATGTTTGACGTGTTGCGCGAGCGCCTGCCGATCGAGCAGCACAGCGTCGAGGACTGGCTGGATCAGACCGCAGTCGCACGACGGCCCTGGATCGCCCAGGCCGACCTGCGCAGCAGCGCCGCCCTGTTGCTGCTGGAACAGGCGGCCTTGCGCCGCCAGCTATTACTGGCTCAGGACGAGCTCAAGCGGCGTTACCTGACGGGGCGCACGGCGGGCGACCCGAGCCTGAACCGGGCCGGCGTGGCCCTGGAGCAGATCCTGGCCAATAGCGGTTTTCTCAGCCGCCCTGCGGAGTTACTCGATGGGGGTTACGGCCTGCCCCAGCCCGGTGAGTGGCAAAGCCTGGAAAGCGCCAGTCGCAGCCGGCAACAACAGCTGCGCCGGCTCAGCGATGAACTGGATCGGGAGGTGCGCGACCTGCTGCAACCGACGCGTCTGGCCGAACTGGAAGCCGCCGAAGCCAATCTGCAGCAGCTGGGTGCGCATCTGCGCGCCTTGCACAAGGCGGCGGGCGGCATGCAGTTGCCATAGGGTGGGCAGGGCGCAGCTTTTCTGTTGCCAACGCCCAGGGCTGGGCAAGCTTTTGGCAGGCCCGGCCTACAAAATCTGTTCCTGCGCCTCTTCGGGCAGTTGAGGGTCAACCTGCAGCCAGGGCAGGCGACTCTGCCCCCAGATATGCCGATCCGCCGGGGCCTGCTCGGGATGGTCAAGGGTGGCCACGCTGATATCCAGGGTCTGCGGGCTTAACTGGCTGAGCAGGCACAGCTGAGCGCCGCAGTTGGGGCAGAAGCTGCGCCGGCAGGTGGCAGTGGAGGCGTAGGTTTGCGGCGTACCGCTGAGCCACTGAAAGCTGGCCAGGGGCACCGTGATCCAGGTGGTGAGAATACCGCCGGTGGTGCGCCGGCAATCGACGCAGTGGCAGTGGGCGATATCGCTCAGTGGCGCACTGAACTGATAGCGCAATTGGCCGCAGTGACAGCCGCCGCGATGGCTTGGGTGCATGGCCTGTCCTCCTTTGTCGCCAGCCTAGCCGGTTGTTGGCCTTGCGTGGCTTTCTCGCGCTGGCCAAGATAGACCGCTGGTCACTGGGCGGAAATTGCCATGTTGGAGTTGCTACTGGCCCTGTGGCCGCTATTTGCCTTGATCGTGGCTGGTTATCTGTTGCGCCGCGTCGACTTTCCCAGCGAGGCCTTCTGGCCGGGCGCCGAGCGCCTCAACTACTTCATTCTGTTTCCAGCGTTGCTGTTCAGCAGCCTGGCCGCCGCGCCCCTGGACAACCCGGCCCTGCCGCGTCTGGCCCTGGCAATCGGACTCGGCCTGGGGTTGGCCTGGCTGGTCCTGCTGCTGGTCCGTCGTATGCGCGGCTGGCCAGCAGGACGCTTCGGTGCCTTTACCCAGGGCACGCTGCGTTTCAACACCTACCTGGGCCTGGCGGCAGTGGGTAGCCTGTATGGCGCGCAGGGTCTGGGTATGGCCGCGCTGTTGCTGGCGTTGATGGTGCCGGCGGTCAATCTGATGTCGGTCTGGTCATTGACTGCCGAACGCGGCGTCAGCGCGCGCAGCCTGTTGCTGCCGATCCTCAAGAACCCCTTGATTCTGGCCTGCCTGGCGGGCGCCCTGGTCAACTTCTCTGGCTTGGGCCTGCCGGGCGGCACGGATCGCCTGCTCGGCCTGCTGGCCGCCGCCAGCCTGCCGCTGGGCTTGCTCTGCGTCGGTGCCGCACTCAAGCCAGAGCAGCTGCGCGGCGAGGTCTCGGCCCTGGGTATCAGCAGTGCCGTTCGCCTGCTGGGCATGCCGCTACTGGCTTGGTGGGTGGCCCGCGTTCTGCAATTGCCGGCCCTGGAAAGCAGCGTGCTGGTGCTGTTCTTCGCCCTGCCCACGGCGCCCACGGCCTATGTCCTGACTCGGCAACTGGGCGGCGACAGTTCGCTGATGGCCGGCATCATCACCTTGCAGACCCTGCTGGCGGCTGCCGGTCTGCCATTATGGCTGAGTCTGGTAGGTTGAGATCAGGTCACGGCTTTGCAGGTAGTCGCTGACAAGGGACTGGTAGCGGCCACTCTCTTTCAGGCTGCGCAGGCCGTGATTGAAGCGGGCGATCAACTGCTGCCCCTGTGGGTGACTTCGGGGCACGATCAGATGCAATGTGGAGTGACTGACCGCTTCGGCACTGCGCCGCAGCTGTCCAGGCTGGATGCCGACCAGGGTCATGGCGGCCTCAGCCAGGCGGTGATCGACAATCAAGAAATCATCGCGACCCAGCAGCAGCAGACGCATGCATTCATTCAGCCCGACCGGGGAGTGGCGAGTGAGCAGTCCCTGCTCAACCAGCGGTTGCAGAAGGGCAGGGGCTTGCCAGCCAAGAGGGTGACAAAAACTCCGACCGCTCAACGTGCTCAGATCATTGAGATCGATGTTCTCGTCGGCACGGCTGAACAGGTAGCGTTCTGCTTCCAGTAGGGGTTCGGAATACAGGTAATCGATTTCACGCTCGGGGCCTGGCTCATAGGGGTAAGTGGCATCGAAAAAGCCGCGCAGGGTTTTCAGGTAGCCCCGGTTCCAGGGGCGCCAGTCCAGGCTGTAGGGGATGCCGCGCTCCTGCAGGGCAGCATCCACCACCATGGTCAGCATGCCGCCGCCAGGCAGTGACTTGCCGGTGAAGGGGGCGTAATTATCGCCTGTAACCAGACGCAGGCTGGTGGCCTGGGCCGACAAGTTCAGGCTGATAAGCAGCAGGGCAAGCAAACTTCGCACAGATCGACCTCACAGGGGTCCGGCAGGAATTGGGACACTTGTGCAGTGTAGATGCTTATGCCTGCGGTGTGTCCTTCAGTCGAGCAGCCGGTGCGGGCTGGGCTGCCAGGGCAGCACCCGCACATACCTCGACTAAATGCGGGGAGTGAAAACCTCGTCGCGGCTAGGAAGAAAAATCCAAGCCACGGAAAGTCCGGATCGGATTACCCCTTGCCACCTGATGATGAAACAGCCGTCGTTGCGCCTTCAGCGCACCATGTGCTTGCTCCGCACGCAGGCTCAACTGCCGGGCGATCAGCAGCAAGGCCAAGCGCTTGTTGGCATGCTGACTGCGTTCGCACTGCACCTTGACGCTGATGCCGCTGGCCAGGTGGGTGGCGCGCACGGCCGAGTCCGTGGTGTTGACATGCTGGCCGCCGGGGCCTGAGGCGCGCAGGGCTTCGAAACGGATCTGGCTTTCCAGTTCAGCCGGCGGCGCAGCAAAGCAGGCACCGCCGAAGAACCAGTTTTTACGCCGATGCGCCGGTCGATACGGGCTGACGCAAATCCATTGCAGCGACCCACTCCAGGCCTCGGCCAGCTGCGCGGCGCCGTCACCCCGCAAGGCCAGCAGCGTGGAGCGCAGGGTGCCGGTATGTGCGCCGGCCTCCTCCTCCAGCACCTGCACATCGACCTGCATGGCATCGGCTTCCAGCAACAGACGTTTACGCGCCTTGGCTACCGCCAGGGCGCATTCTTCCGGCCCCTGGGCCGCCGACAATTGCAGAAGGATCATCAGCAGCACCCTCCCCGCGTCTTGTAGGTCAGCACCGGTTTCAGCCGGGCCAATACCCGCAACAGACCCGCCTCGCGCAACGCACCGACCACCGAGTTGATAGCCTTGTAGGCTTCCGGCGCTTCCTCGTAGATCAGCGCCCGATCGGCGCAGATCACCCGGCTGCCCAGCGCCGTACGTTCCAGCTGTTTGACGCTGTAACGCGCAGCCAGGCGATCCTTGCAGTCACTGCGCATCCATTTACGCCCCGCGCCATGGGCCAGGGACAACAGGCTGCGCTCGTCGGCCAGTGGCTGCACCAGGTAGCTGTAATCGCCGCGCGAGCCGGGAATTACCAGTACGCCCTGGTCGGAGGGTGTGGCGCCCTTGCGGTGCAGCCAACCGTCCTGACCCGCGATGCGTGCCGGTGATACCAGGTTATGGTTGATATCCAGCAATGGCCCGCCCTCGGCGCGCAGCCGTTCCAGCATGCGCCGGGCGATCAGTTGCCGATTGGCTTCGGCGAAACGCAGCGCGCCATCGTGACGCGCCAGGTAATGGGTGCAGGCCGCAGTGCCAGCCTCCAACCCCTGATGGCCGAACCAATCGACTTGCTCGCGCAGAATCGCTTCGCCCAAACCGCGCGAACCGCTGTGCACCAGCAACAGCAGCTGCCTGCGGTCGATACCCAGAGTCGCCAGCGCTTCATCGTCGAAGCACTGATCAAGCTGCTGCAGTTCGGCAAAATGATTGCCGCCGCCAATGGTGCCGAGGGCGTGCTCGTGGCCGCTCGGCGGCAGGCCGAAAGCGGCCAAGGCCTCCTGCCAATCCTCGCCGAGGGGGCCGTCGAGACTGCCGAGGCGTTTTTCCAGCTTGTCCAGGTTCAGCTTGGCCACGCCGATATCGGTGCGCCATAGCGCCATGCCGCAGCCGATATCGTTGCCGACCAGTGCCGGATACAACCAACCCGTGGAGAAGAATGCAGCCCCCACCGGATAGCCGCGTCCCGGGTGCAGATCGGGCATCCCGGCGACCCGTTGCATGCCCGGCAGGCGTGCGCTGGTTTCAAGTTGCTGGATCGCTTTTCCTTCGATCCAGGTGTCGTCCGCGGCGATCAAAACGATGCCGTCGGACAAATTGCGAATGCAAGTGCCCATAGTCCAATCCTGATGGGTTGAAACGAAAATAGTTGGATTGGCAGGTCGAAGCGGGGCGTTGCAGAAACCGCTGTGGGGCGGCGGGGATGCGTTAAGCCAGGCGCGACCTGCAAAGGTTGATCAGCTGTTGCATGATGTGGCTCCTTTGCTGTCGGTTGGGAGAAGGCGCGCATCCTAGGCTTATTATCTGCGGTGCGCAATATGCACAGGACGTCGATTCCTCGTTCAGAACAGATCCAGTTGCGATTGCCCGGCAGCCAGGTTGACCACAGGTGCGCGGTCAAGCGACCTGGCCAGGCGCTCGGACAAACCCGCCGCCCGCTCGGCGCGGGTTGCCACCGCCTCGCCCAGACGCGTCGGCAGCGCCCAGATGTCTACCCGCTGTTTGGCCCGGGTGATGCCGGTGTAGAGCAGGCTGCGGCTGAGCAATGGACTGGGTTGTTCGGGCAGCACCAGCAGTACTGCGGCAAATTCCGAGCCCTGGCTTTTATGCACCGTCATGGCGAAGGCGCTGTCGTGGCTGGGCAGGCGTGCCGGGGCGAAGGCGCGGTAGCCGTCCTCACCTTCAAAGAACACGCGCAGGCCATACTCGGTGTGCAGGCAAATGCCGATATCGCCGTTAAACAGGCCCAATGCGTAATCATTCTGCCGCACCATAACCGGCCTGCCGACATACCAGCGCTCGCGAGCGGGCACCTGGTTGCGGCGCTTGATCCGCGCCTCCAGGGCTTCGTTGATCCCGGCCACGCCCCAGGGGCCCTCACGCTGGGCACAGAGCGCGCGGAAGGCATTGAAGGCGGCAAAGGCCGCGGCCGGATCGGCGCTTTTGGCGGCGCTGATGTAGGGCGCATAGCCCTGATCCAGACGCTCCAGCAGTTCACTGGGCGTAGGCTGGGCATTCCAGGCCAGGTCGCTGCGCGCTTCCTTGAGCAGGTTGAGTGTGCCAGCGACATCGCCGCCGTTGATTCGCCGCGCCAGTTCACCGATACCGCTATCGCCGGCGAATCGATGACTGTGAGTGAGCAGCACCACGGCATCGCCCAGCCGCGAGGTTGGATCACTTGTCGGCACCTGCTGGCCGGTAATGCGCTGCAGCTCACTGGCAGACTGAGCATCGAAGCCACGGCCCTCGCACAGCTCGGCAAACACTGCGCCGGCTTCCACGGCGCACAGCTGGTCCTTGTCGCCGAGCAGGATCAACCGCGCGCCCGGCGGCAGGGCATCGAGCAACTTGGCCATCAGCGCCAGGTCGACCATCGAGGCTTCGTCCACCACCAGCACATCCAGCGCCAGCGGGTTGGCCGCATGATGGCGCACCTGGGGGCTGTCGCCCCGGCTGCCGAGCAGGCGGTGCAGGGTGCGCGCCTCATCCGGCAGCGCGGCCTTGATCGCCTCACTGACCGGCAGTTGGGCCTTGGCGTTGCGGATGGCTTCGGCCATGCGTGCCGCGGCTTTACCGGTGGGCGCGGCCAGGCCAATGGCCAGACGCGCGGCCCCAGGTTGCTCAAGCAAGGCCGCCAGCAGGCGCACCACTGTGGTGGTCTTGCCGGTGCCGGGGCCGCCGGAAATAACCGCCAGACGGCGCCGTACCGCTTGCGCGGCAGCCAGGCGCTGCCAGTCCGGTTGTTGCTGGTTAAAGGCAAACAGCCGGGTCAGGCTTTCACTGAGTTGGGCTTCGTCGACCTCGGGCCGATCGGCGGCGCGCTGCAGCAACTGGCTTGCCAGCTGGCGTTCATAGGCGTGATAGCGCGCCAGATAGAGGCGCTCGCGGTCGAGAATCAGCGGGGTGAAATGACCCTCGCCACCCACCAGACCTGAGGCCTCAAGCTGCGCCTGCCATTCACCCAGGGACGGCAGACAGAAACCCTGTTCAGGCCAGGGCCGCTGCCCGGCCAGACGCGCCAGGGGCAGGCACACATCACCGTTATCCAATGCCATACAGAGCAACGCCGCCGAGGCCAACACCAGCGGTGAGGCATTCGGCTCGAGGCGCTGCAGGCTGTCGACCAGGGCGCGCTCCAGCGGGCCGAGGGGCAGTTCGGCAAGTTTCATGCGATACCCCCGTAGGGTGCGCGGTGCACACCCTGTCTTTCACCCTTGGTGCGCACGGCGCACCCTACGAACAGCATCAGCGATCCTCCGCGAACAAAGTATCCAGGGCATCCAGCAAGCTGTCCGCAGGCCGCGAGAAATACACCCCGGCGCTCGGCATGCCGCGCAGAAACAGGTAATAGGCGCCGCCCAGTTGCTCATTCTGAAAATCTTCCAGACGTTGGCGCAGGAAGCGCCGCAGGGCCACCAGATAAATCAGGTATTGCAGGTAGTAATGCTCGACGGCCAGAGCTTGCAGCAGTCGTTCGCCGCCGTAGTAGCTGGCGTCCGGGCCGAGCCAGTTGGACTTGTAGTCGGCAATGTACCAGCGCCCGTCGTGCTCGAAGGTCAGGTCGATAAAGCCCTTGAGAAAGCCCTTGAGGCTGTCGAACTCAAGGCGCGCCGCCGCCTCGCGCATCGGCGCGGCCAGGCCATGGGCCGGGTCGCAGAGAATGGCGCGCAGGCGCTGCACATCCAGCCCGGCCACCGGGAAGGTAAAGCCCAGCTCGGGCAGACGCCGCGCCGGGTTGAGGCGGGCGAGGCACAGGCCCTGGCCATCCAGATCGGTGTCGATCACCTGTTGCAGGTGAGTAAGCGCCACGGCCTGCCAGTCGCTGCTAAGGCCATGGCCGCTAAGGCCCGGCTCCACCAGCTCGGCCAGCGGCGCCTTGCCCCGCGCCCAGTCTTCGAGGATGGCATGCAGGCAGGTACCGGCGCGGGCACCACGGGGGAAGGCGAAAAAGCCCGTGCCCGGCTCGCTGGCATCGGGCATGGCCAGGCCGTCGCGGTCCGGGGCCTCCATATGCATGCCGGCTGCAAGGCCCGAAAAGCTGCCGATACGCCAGGCGCTGTGCAGGCTGCGTTGCAGTGTTGATAACTGCTGCGGGGCCGGAGCGCGCTGTTCCCCGGCGGCACTGGCCTCGCTGTCACGCAGCGCTTGAATGGCGATCCGACCTTGACTGCTGGCGACCAGCTGTTCGACCTCCATACGCAGCCCCTGCGGACTCAGGCCTTGCAGATGGTCCGCCAGCTCGGCCAGGGCATCCTCACCGGGCAACTGGCGGCCGTGCAGCAGCCAGGCCAGGGCGCTGCTATGCAGGCCCTCGGGTTTGAGCGAGCCATCGCTCTTCGGCTTGCAATCCACCGGGCCCCAGTGCAGCCACAGGCGATCGCGGGCGCGGGTCAGAGCCACATAGGTCAGGCGCAGCTTTTCGGCGAAACGCTCGTGACGGGCGCGCTCGCGGTGCGTGTCGAGCTGCTCGCTGCCCAGGTCCAGCAGCGGCGTGCCATCGTCGGCGTGGCAGCTGATGTCCTCGTGTTGGCGTAGCAGCGCGCCTTCCCACAGGTAGGGGCAGAACACCAGCGGGTACTCCAGACCCTTGGAAGTGTGGATGGTGACGATCTGTACCCGCTCGGCATCGCTTTCCAGACGCAGCAAGGCGTCTTCGCCGTGGGCTTCGGCGCTGCGTTGGGCGTTGAACCAGGCCAGCAGCTGTTCCAGACCCGGGCGTTGCAGGCTTTCGCTTTGCAGCAGCTCGGCCAGGTGCAGCAGGTTGGTCAGGCGCCGCTCGCCATCCACCAGGGCCAGCAGGCGCTGGGCCACCTGCTGCTCATCCAGCCAGGCGCGGAAGGCGCGCATAAAGCCCTGTTGCTGCCAGAGTTGGTGATAGCGCTCAGCGGCTTCGCGCTCGCGGTCCCAGGCCTGGGCGTCCTCGCTGCAGGCGGCCAGGTCGGCGGCGCTGCGGCCCAGCAGACGGCTGGCCAGGGCATAGCGCAGCGCACCCTCGCGGCCCGGCTCGGCGTAGGCGGCGAGCACAGCGGCGAGCTCATCCGCCTCCTCGCTGTGCCAGACGTTCTCCTTGCCGCGACGCACGCTGGGCACGCCGCGGGCGGCCAGCTCGGCGGCCACCTCACCGGCCTGACGGTGACTGGCCACCAGCACGGCGATATCCCCGCCTTTAAGTGGGGTGCGCGTGCCGTCTTCGTCGAAATAGGCCTGCCCCTGACTGCTGGCGCTTAGCACCGCCGCGATACGCCGCGCGGTATCCCGCGCCACCAACGCCCCCGCTTCGCCCTTGCCCAGGTAGTCAGTAGCCAGCCAGACCAGGGCCAGGGGCGCGTCGGTTTCTTCCTCGATGCGCGGCAATACCAGTTGCGCCCGCGGCTTGCTGCTGGCCCCGACTTGTTGGTACTCCAAGCCTTTCTCGGCAAAGGGCATGGGCCGGTCGAACAGCTGATTCAGCGCGGCGATCAGCTCGGGGGTGGAGCGGTGGTTGGTGGCCAGGCTGTACTGGCGCGCGGCTTCGTTGCGGGCTTTTAAATAGGTGGCTAAATCGGCGCCGCGAAATGCGTAGATGGCCTGCTTGGGGTCGCCGACAAAACACAGGTCCCCATCGTCTTGGTAGATCCGATGAAACACCCGGTACTGCACCGGGTCGGTGTCCTGAAACTCGTCGATCAGCGCCACCGGGTACTGCGTGCGCAGGGTGCTGGCCAGGTGTTCGCCACCCTCGCCCTGCAGCGCCTGCTGCAGCTTGTTGAGCAGATCGTCGAAGGCCAGCAGGCGCTGCGCCGCCTTGCGCGCCGGCAGTTGTTCGTTGAGCTGATGGATCAGGCGTACCTGCAAATCGATCAGGCGTTGCTCGGCTTCGGGCTGGGCGGCATCCAGGGCCTCGCAGAGTGCCTGCAGCGCCGCAGCCAGCGGGTTGGCCGGGGCCTCGCAGCCCTTCTTGCTGGCCCTGTTCAGCCCTTCGCGGGCCAGGCGACGGTGCGCCTCGGTCTTGCTGAACAGTGCGGCAGAATCGCTGAAATAGCCGTCCAGCTCGGCCTGCCAGAGGCCCAGCTTGGCCGCGTTGCACATATTGCTCTTGAAGCCGTCGAAAGCCTTGAGCTGGGCCAGCCAGCCGGCACTTTCACTCAGCCAACTGTCGCGCGCCTGCTGCCAGGCGGCGCGCAGGGCGCTCATCTCACTGCGCATCCCCGGCTGCGGTTCGATACGCAGGTACGGCTTGCCCAGGTGATTGCGCAGGCGCTGGCGCAGGACCTGCGGGGTGATCTTCTGCTGCACCAGAAAGGCCGCCCACTCCGGTTCGGCGCTGGCCAGCTCATGGCGCCAGAGGTCGGCGAGCAGGGCGTCGATAATCTCGCGGTCGTCGTGGGTCAGCTCGTTATCGAAATCGCCACCGGCCTCGAACGCGGCGTCCTGCAAGGCGCGCTGGCAGAAGCCGTGGATGGTGAAGATCGCCGCCTCGTCGAAGCCATGCACCGCCAGCAGCAAACGTCGATGGCTGGCAGCATCCGGGTACTGGGCGTATAGCTCATTGAGCAAGGCGTCGTCGCCCGGCCCCTGTTCATACACCGCCAGCAACTGGGCCAGACGCTTGCGGATACGCTCGCGCAGCTCGGCAGTGGCAGCAGTGGTAAAGGTCACCACCAGAATCTGGCTGACGCTGAGCTGCTTTTCCAGCAGCAGGCGCGCATAGAGCGCGGTCAGGGTCCAGGTCTTGCCGGTGCCGGCACTGGCCTCGATCAGCGAGCGGCCGCTAAAGCTGTCCTTGAGTAGATCCAGGCTGGCAGCGCTCATGCGTCATCCTCATCGCTGCCCTGCAGGGCATCCAGGGCCGGGCCGTAGAGTTGTTCGGCCAGTGTTTCGAAACGTTCGTCCAGCGCATCGCGGTCGCGGAAGGCCAGGGCGTTCCAGGGGTCCTGGCCTTCGCCTGCCATAAAATCATTGCCTTGCCACATCAGCAGCGCTTCGCTGCGGGCGGCGTCAATCGGCGCCTTGCGTCCGGGGTTGCGCCATTTGCGGGCGAAGCCATGGCTGCATTTGGCGAACAGCGGCAGCGGCTCGCACAGCGCGCTCTTGTAAGCCTCCAACCAGGGCAACAGCAGTTCACGGGGATTGGCCAGCGGGCCCAGGCGCCATTCGCTTTTTGGCGAGAGCAGGCGGCTGTCGCGGGCGATGTCGGGTGTGGCGGCGCAGTTAAGC
>JBFHPI010000033.1:0-13468 GCA_041592855.1 Pseudomonas sp. | reverse complement strand
GTGCAGCACCTCGACGCTGGTGCCCAGGGTCTGTTTGATCAGTTCGGCGTTGTAGCACAGCCCATCGTAGGTAGAGTTGGTGACCACCACCAGTTTGACCTTGGCCGTGACACTGTCGATACCACGCTCCTGAGCCAGGGGGCTGGCGGCGATCTTGGCCTGGATCGACTCGCGGCTGAACTCACTCAGTGGAATCGGCCCGATAATGCCCAGCTCGTTGCGCTCCGGACAGAGGTACAGGGGGATGGCGCCAGTCATGATGATCGAGTGCAGGATCGACTTGTGGCAGTTGCGGTCCACCAGCACCAGGTCATCGCGCCCAACCATGGAATGCCAGACGATCTTGTTCGCCGTGGAGGTGCCGTTGATCACGAAATAGGTGTGATCGGCACCGAAGTTACGCGCCGCGCGCGCTTCGGCCTCGGCCAGGGGGCCGGTATGATCGAGTAACGAGCCCAGTTCCGGCACCGACACAGAGAGGTCCGAGCGCAGGGTGTTTTCGCCAAAGAACTGGTGAAAGGCCTGCCCCACCGGGCTCTTGCGATAGGCCACGCCGCCGCCATGCCCGGGGGTGTGCCAGGAGTAGTTGGACTGCGCCGTGTGCTGCACCAAGGCCTTGAAGAACGGTGGCAGCAGGCCATCCAGATAATTGCGCGCAGCGCGGGCCACCTGGCGGGCGAGAAAGGGCACGGTGTCTTCGAACAGATAGAGGATGCCGCGCAGCTGGTTGAGATCGGCCATGGCCTCGGCCGGCGCATTCTCAATGGTTACCTGCTCACCGAGGGCGAAGATCGGCAGGTGCGGCGCGCGCAGGCGGGCTACCCGGATCAACTCGACCATGTCCTGCAGCAGGTGCTTGTTCTCCCCCGCGCCTTCGGCGGCAACCAGAATGCAGGCCAGGCCATGATGGGTGGAGGCGACGATGCGTCCCTCTGCGGAACTCGCGGTGGAAAGAATCTGAAAGCCGTCCTGCTCCAGCTCGTGGGCAATGGCGCGCACCCGATCACCGGCCACGGTATCGGCCTTGATATCGCGGTGCACGATCAGGACGGGAAATTTGAGGTCTTTATACATTGTGACGTCCCTGGAAATGACAGGCCCCAGCCTGCCCGTCACGCCAGAGTAGAGACTCGCCGCAATGGGCGGAACCCCTGCTGCATCAGGCTATAAGAAAAGGTCGCAATTCTGGCGATCAAACACCACCGGCATCCTGCTGCGACCACAGCGCCGGCGCACCGGCCGCTTTCTCGATGGCGACCAGGCGCGCCTGGTGGGCGGCAATTTCCTCGGCACTGGCGCGAATGATCCGCGTGGGTGCGCGCTCGGCAGCCAGGCGGCGGATAGGGCTGGCCTGCTGGCGACCACTGCCGTCACTGTCGGCACCCTCACCCGCCAGGGACAGGTGGGTCTGCCCACCCGTCATGGCCAGGTAGACGTCGGCCAGGATCTCGGCGTCGAGCAAGGCACCGTGCAGCTCACGGCCGGAGTTGTCGACCCCATAGCGCTTGCACAGTGCATCAAGGTTGTTGCGCTGACCCGGATGCCGCTCGCGGGCCATCAGCAGGGTGTCGAGAATCGAGCAGTGCTCACTGATATCCGCACGCTCATCCTGCTTGATCAGGGCGAACTCGTTGTTGATAAAACCAACGTCGAACGCCGCGTTATGGATGATCAGCTGGGCGCCCTTGATAAACTCGAAGAACTCGTCCGCCACTTCCCTGAAGCGCGGCTTGTCCTGGACGAATTCATTGGTGATGCCGTGCACCGCGATGGCGCCTTCATCGATTTCGCGGTCAGGCTGCAGGTAGACATGGTAATGGCGACCCGTCAGACGCCGTCCTATCAGTTCGACACAACCGATCTCGATAATGCGGTGACCGTCGGTCACCGGCATGCCGGTGGTTTCGGTATCCAGTACGACGCTACGCATGCTTCTTTGCCCTCACTTCATCAACGCCACGGTTGGCCAGCTGGTCGGCCTTCTCGTTGCCCGGATGACCGGTATGGCCACGCACCCATTGCCACTCCACCCGATGGCGGTTGACCTGCTCATCCAGCGCCTGCCACAGGTCGGCATTCTTCACCGGTTCCTTGCTGGCGGTTTTCCAGCCGCGCTTCTTCCAGTTCGGCATCCACTCCTGAATGCCCTTCATTACATACTGCGAGTCGGTAATCAGGCGGACATCACAGGGCCTGGTCAGGGCAATCAAGGCGCAGATCGCCGCCATCAGCTCCATGCGGTTGTTGGTGGTATTGGGCTCGCCGCCCCAGAGCTCTTTCTCCGCCCCCTTGTAAACCAGCAATGCACCCCAGCCGCCGGGCCCAGGATTACCCTTGCAGGCGCCGTCGGTGTAAATCTCCACCTGCTCACTCATCAAACATCAATTCCGTACAGTTCTGGATGATTCCAGATCACGCTGGCTGACCTTGGCCACCGGCATGGGAATCAATTTGCCTACAGGCTGACGCCGCACCTGATGCAAGGGGCGCAGCCCCATCACCAGCTTGCGTGCCACCAATAAATAGAAGCCGGCCCCTGGCGCCTGCCAGCGCCCACCAAAGGTTTCCAGCGGCAACAGACGGGTCTGCCAGGTCGGCGCAGAAAGCGGCGGACGATAGCACCCGAAGCGCCGTTTCTCCAGCGCAAAGCCCAGCAGGTGGAGCCAGTCACTGACCCGCCCCGGGGCAATACAGCGCGCCCGGCGGAAGGCATCGCGGCTATAAAGGCGTCGCGCGCCCCAGGCACTTAGCGGATTAACTCCAAGAATCAGCAGGTGACCGCCTGGGCGCACACTGCGCGCGGCTTCACGCAGCAGACCATGGGGTGACAGACTGAAATCCAGACCGTGCTGCAGCACCACCACATCGGCGGCATGTTCACTGAGCGGCCAGGACTGCTCCTCGCAGGCGATCTCCACACCGGCAAACGGCGCACCCAGACGCACACTACGCTGGATCTGCGCGGCCTGTGCCATGGGCTGGGCGCCGGGGCCGTAATGCACCAGGTAGCCGCCGAAAAAGCGTGCCAGCTCCTCCTCCAGCAGACGCTGCTGATCCTGCAGCAGCAACTGCCCCTGGGGCGTCTCGAACCAGGCACGGGCTTCGCCGATCAGATCAAGCCACTGATGGTCGGCCTGGGCAAAGGGATGCTCAGTCATGGGCGGGCCTCCAATAACATGCCGGACAGCCATAACGGCCGAGCGCGGGCTTTCGGGATAAGATGCACCTTTGTTTACCGTTTGGCGAATGACCCATGCTAACAATCGACGCCCTGCCCGCCTTCAACGACAACTATATCTGGCTGCTGCAAGACCCTGTCACCCGCTGCTGTGCGGTGGTTGACCCAGGTGATGCGCAGCCGGTGCTGGATTGGCTGCAGGGGCATCCCGGCTGGCAACTGAGCGATATCTTGATCACCCACCATCACTTCGATCATGTCGGTGGCATCGAGCGCCTCAAGGCCAACAGTGGTGCCCGAGTGCTGGGGCCGGCCGCCGAACAGATACCTCTGCGTGACCAGGCCCTGGCTGAAGGCATGCGGATTGACGTGCTGGGTTACACCTTCGACGTACTTGAGGTGCCCGGTCACACCCTGGGCCATATTGCCTACTTTCAACCCGAGCAGCACTGGCTGTTCTGTGGCGATACCCTCTTCGCTGCTGGCTGTGGGCGCCTGTTCGAAGGCACACCGGAGCAGATGCACGGCTCCCTGCAACGCCTCGCCGCCCTGCCCGACGACAGCCTGATCTACTGCACTCACGAATACACCCTAAGCAATCTGCGCTTCGCGGCAGCTGTAGAGCCCGCAAATCCCGAGGTACAGGCACGCCTGCTGGAAGTCGAGGCCTGGCGCCGCGAAGGACGTATCAGCCTGCCGTCGAATATGGTTCTGGAGCGCGCCACCAACCCCTTTCTACGTAGCGCGATCGACGCCGTCATGAAAAAAATCGATGAACGTGATGGCCCGGCAAATCGCACGCCCCAACAGGTGTTTAGCGCTCTGCGGGCCTGGAAGGATCATTTCTAAAAGCTCGACGGCTGCGCAAATAACTGGTTAAAACTTGACCACCCCAGGATCGGTTTCTAGAATCCCCCGAACTTTTTGCCAGGAAGAACACCCGAGCGCATGCCATTATCAGCACGTAATACCTTGAATTTTAAGGCATTTAAACAAGCTAGCCGAACGCTTGTGGTGCTGTTCTGCATAACCCTGGCCGGTTGCCAGGGGCTGGGCCAACGCAACACGGACGACCCAGGGCGCGACACTGATCGAGCCCTGGGCCTGGAACGCGAGGTCGAGTGGCTCAGCGACAATAAGCTCAAGCCAAGCCCCGTGGAAGAACCGAACGATATCTGGGAGCGGGTTCGCGCCGGTTATCAGCTGCAAGACAGCATCACCCTCAACCCGCGCATCGAGCAACAACGCCTGTGGTTTGTCAGCAACCCATCCTTTGTGGCCAAGGTCGGGGAGCGCAGCAGCCCCTATATCCACTTTATCGTCGAGCGTCTGGAAGCACGCAATATGCCGATGGAACTGGCTCTGCTGCCGATGATTGAGAGCGCCTACAACCCCCTGGCCTACTCCCCTGCCCATGCCGTTGGCCTGTGGCAATTTATTCCGTCCACCGGACGCAGTTTCAACCTGCGCCAGACCAACTGGTACGACGGCCGCCGTGATGTGATGGCCTCCACCGATGCCGCCATCACTTACCTGTCCTATCTGAATAACATGTTCAACGGTGATTGGCTGCTGGCCCTGGCCGCCTACAACGCCGGTGAGGGCCGGGTCAGCCGCGCCATCGAGCGCAACCAGAAGCTGGGGCTGCCCACCGACTACTGGAACCTCTCCCTGCCTAGCGAAACCCAGAACTACGTGCCCAAACTGCTGGCCCTGTCCCAGGTGGTCATGGCCCCCGAGGCTTATGGCGTAAGCCTGGCGCCGATTGCCAACGAGCCCTATTTTGAGCAGGTGCCGTTCAAGCAGCGTATGGATCTGGCCCGAATCGCCGACATGGCCGACCTGGATGAAGACGAGCTGTACCTGCTCAACCCGGCATTCAAGAAAGGCATCACCATCGATGGTCCACAACACCTGCTGGTGCCTGCGGACAAGGCCGAGCTGTTGACCGCCAACCTGGCCCTGATGAAGCCTCAGGAGCTGGTGGATTGGCAGCAATACCGGGTGCGCCCCGGCGACAGCCTGCACAGCATCGCCGGGCGCCACCTGTTGACGGTGGCCACGATCAAGGACATCAATCGACTGACCAGCAACAACCTGCGCGTCGGTCAGATTCTGAGCATCCCTGCCGAAGCCAACAGTCGCATAAGGGAAGCCCTGCCCGCCCGGGCCAGTGTCAGCGCCCGCGGCCCCCTGCCGGTAACACGCACCTATCGGGTCAGGAGCGGCGACAACCTGTGGCAGATTGCAAAAAGCCACAAAGTGACGGTCAAGGATATTCAGCGCTGGAACAGACTCTCAGGCAACAGCCTGCGCGTCGGTCAGGTACTGACCCTGCAAGCCGGCAGCGCTGTCACTACAGCCAGCCGTAGTGACAATGCCACCTATTACAAGGTGCGCCAGGGGGACTCGTTGTACCTGATCGCCAAACGCTTCAAGGTGCCGATGAAAAGCCTGCAGAACTGGAACCCCAGAGCAGGCAAGGCGCTCAAGCCCGGGCAAACCCTGACCCTCTACGTACCCCGCTAGCAGGCCGTTTTTAACGCAGCATTGCCAACGCAGGTAGTTTTTCAACGGCCTGTTAGGCCTTTTTGCTCAACTGCTCCAGGCAACGCCCGGTCAGTTGGGTAAAGCGCTGAAAGGCCACATATTGCTCACGGCTGAGGGCGCGCCCGGAAACCCGGTTGTCGGCATAGAGCACGCCGATTTCCTTGCTTCCCGCCAGCAGCGGGGCAATAAAGAACATGCCATGCCCCATGGCGTGGCTGATCTGCGAGGTCACCAGTTCGTTGAGGTTGTAGCTGGCCGGCACCCCCATCCATATGGCCTCCTTGTGGCGCAGCACATAACTGAAGATATGGGCCTGCTCGCGCTGGTTGGCGGGTAGAACGAAGTCCTTCATCCAATGCTGCGTGTCCTCTCCCACCACACGCTTGGCGCGAAAACAACTCTGCTGGTCGGCCAGCACGGCCAGCATGACCCGCTCCAGACCGGCGCCGCTGTGCAGGCCGCGGAACAGGGTATCGAGGATACGGTTCAGATCGCCCCGCTGGGCAGCCATCTGCCCCAGCTCCTGCATGGCCTGTTGCAGCACCCGTAAATCGGGCTGCAGCAGGCGTGCCTTGCGCTGGGCCTGCTGCTGACGAATCTGCTCGGGGTCGGTGTTGGGAATCAGCTTGGACAGCTGAGGGGCACCAAAGGTAGTCACGACCTTGACCGCCTCCTCGGCACTGGCCAGTACCTGGGCCATGGCTTCCTGCTCGCTGACACCGATAAATCCGGCCAGCTCGGCCACCAGCTTCTCCATTTCCGGGGTGTCCCAGCCCTCAAGAGCGGCTTCGCTGATGCGTGCGCCCAGGTTGACCGCACGCACCACTGGATCATGCCGGCTGGCATGGCTGTGCACCTCGACAAAGATTTCGCCCAGGTTCCAGTTCTTCACCAGGCCCTGGGTCAGCTGCGGGAAGCTGACACCCAGAACCTCGCGCACCGTCGCGCCGACATCCACATCCGCCTGTTCCAGCAGGGTGGCGAGTTGATCGACCTGTTCCCCACCACTGCCCCAGAAAGCCAGTTCGCCCAGGTGATAAAGCAACCCGGCGATAAACATCTCCTCCTGATGGCGGTTGAGCACATAGCCGGCCATATTGCGTGCCTGCACCGCGCCGTGAAAGGAGCGCGCCAGCAACTCCTGCAGCTGATCCCGCGGTGCGTTGCCCAGCAGGCTGTCGATCAGACAGACCGACAGACCAATCTCGCGCACATTATCGAAGCCAATCAGCACGATGGCCCTGGAGATGGTGCGAATGCTTTCCTGGGTGGGGTTGTAATACACGCTGTTGGCGATGCGCAGCACCTTGGAGGTCAATGAAGCATCCCGCAATAGCACATCAGCCAGCTGCTGTACCGATGCCTGGTGATGCTGGGTCAAATGCAGCAGTTCCTTGACCACGACCGCCAACGCGGGCAATTCGGCCTCGTTTAGACGTTCGACCCACGCCTGCAATCCATGACACGCTTCGACCAAGAGACAGCCCTCGCAATGATTGGCAATAAAGTGTAGTCAAGATGCCATCATCAGTCCCCTAAAAACCACCCTTTTTCCTGCTCAGACAAGCTGTTACTGTACCCAGGCTTAAGCCCTACAACGCCACGGATCGGATATTTCTCTTGATACGTCCCCTCCTCTCGCTGTTTCTCGGCTTGTTCCTGAGCTTATCCACTGCCAGCGCCGCAGTCCGAGAAAGCCATGGCTATGCACAGTTCGGCACGCTCAAGTACCCCGCCAGCTTCCGGCATTTCGACTGGGTCAACCCCGATGCGCCCAAGGGCGGCACCTTGCGGCTGATGGCCTCAGGCACCTTCGACACCCTCAACCCATACAGTTTCAAGGGCATCAGCCCGTCTCTCACGGCCAACTTCCTGCACTACGGCGTGACCGAGCTGAACGAAACCCTCATGGCCGGCACCGGCTCCTACGATCCCTCCGGCGACGAGCCCGCCTCCAGCTATGGCTTGATCGCCCGCAGCATCGAATACAGCGAAGACCGCAGCTGGGTGGTATTCAATCTGCGCCCCGAAGCGCGCTTTCATGACGGAAAAGCCATTACCGCCTATGACGTGGCCTTCTCCTACCGCTTGCTGCTCAAGGATGGCCACCCGCAGTACCGCACCAGTTTGCAGGAAGTGAAACGTGTCGACATTCTCAATCGTCAGCGCATCCGCTTTGTCTTCAAGCGCGCGGGCAACCCCCTGCTGATCCTGCGCCTGGGCGAGCTGCCGGTACTGCCCCAACACTATTGGAAGGATCGTGACTTCAAGGCCACCACCTTCGAACCGCCCTTGGGCAGCGGCCCTTACCGCATCACCCAGGTCAGCCCCGGGCGTAGCCTGACCTTCGAGCGAGTCAAGAACTGGTGGGGCCAGGATTTGCCGGTGAACAAGGGCAAGTACAACTTCGACCGGGTCGAGGTCGACTTCTATCGCGACAGCCATGTGGCCTTCGAAGCCTTCAAGGCCGGCCAGTTTGATTTCTATATCGAACAACAGGCAAAAAACTGGACCACCGGCTACAACTTCCCCGCGCGCCTGCGCGGCGATGTGATCCGTGCCGAGATCCCCCATCAGATTCCCACCCAGACCCAGGCCCTGTTTATGAACAGTCGCCGCGCCGTGTTCAAGGATGCCCGCGTGCGCGAAGCCATGGGCCTGATGTTCGACTTCGAATGGGCCAACCGTGCCCTGTTCAGCGATTCCTACACCCGCTCACGCAGCTATTACCCCAACAGCGAATTTTCCGCCCGGGGGATACCCGAAGGCGCCGAGTGGCTGCTGCTCTCCCCCCATCGCAAGGCCTTGCCGGCACGCCTGTTCAGCGAGCCTTTCGAAATGCCCCGGACCGACGGCCGCGGTATTCCCCGCACCACCATGCGCCGCGCCCTCGGCCTGCTGGCCGAGGCCGGCTGGAAGCCGGTGGGTCAGCAACTGCTCAACAGTGAGGGCCAGGCCCTGCGCTTCGAGATCTTGCTGGTCAACCCTGGGCTGGAACGCATCCTTCAGCATTTCACCCGCAACCTGGCCAGCATTGGCGTACAGGTGGTTATCCGCACCGTGGACCGTGCCCAGTACAAGCAGCGCCTGGACAACTTCGATTTCGACATGATTTCCCTGACCCTGCCGCAAACCCTGAGCCCGGGTCTTGAGCAGTCCCTGTATTTCCACTCCAGCCAGGCGCGGATCAAGGG
The DNA here is from genome assembly GCA_041592855.1 of Pseudomonas sp. Lineage (GTDB taxonomy): Bacteria > Pseudomonadota > Gammaproteobacteria > Pseudomonadales > Pseudomonadaceae > Aquipseudomonas. The sequence continues at coordinate 4,546 of JBFHPI010000033.1, read as the reverse complement.
TGGCAAGAACTACGCCGGGATTGAAAGCCCGGTGGTGGATGACCTGATCGACAAACTGCTCTCGGCCCAGACCCGTGATGAACAGGTCGCCGCGACCCGCGCCCTGGACCGGGTGCTGCTGTGGCAGCACTACACCATTCCCAACTGGTACATCGACTACCATCGCCTGGCCTACCGTAACCGGTTCGCCTTCGTCACTACCCCGCCTTACACCCTGGGTCTGCGGGCCTGGTGGCTGAAAGATCTGGAGACTGCACAATGAGCATGGCGTTACTCCGTCACGTCCTCAGTGGTGGCCTGCTGGCCCTGTTGGGCTGCACCGCCCAGGCTGCGCCTCAGCATGCCCTGACCCTGTATGGCGAGCCGCCCAAGTATCCGGCCGGCTTCAGCCACTTCGACTACGTCAACCCGGATGCGCCCAAGGGCGGTACCCTGCGCCTGGCCGGGCTGAACGGCTTCGACAGCCTCAACGCCTTTATTGCCAAGGGTAACGCCGGCGATCAGTTGGGCCTGATCTACGACAGCCTGACCTATCACTCACCGGACGAGCCCTTTACCGAGTACGGCCTGCTGGCGGAAAAGATCGAGAAGGCGCCAGACAACAGCTTTGTGCGCTTTCATCTGAATCCCAAGGCACGCTTTCACGACGGCACCCAAGTGACTGCCGAGGACGTCAAGTTCACCTTTATGACCCTTATCGAAAAGGGGCACCCGGCCTACCGTCACTACTACGCGGATGTAGCCGAGGTGGTGGTCGAGAGTGATCTGCGCGTACGCTTCGACTTCAAGCACAGCGGCAACCGCGAGTTGCCGTTGATCCTCGGCCAGATCCAGATCCTGCCCAAACACTGGTGGGAAAAACGCGACTTCGACAAGACCAGCCTGGAACCGCCCCTGGGCAGCGGGCCTTATCGCATCAGCCAGGTCGAAGCCGGACGCAGCCTGCGCTTCGAGCGGGTCAAGGACTGGTGGGCCAAGGACTTGCCGGTGGCCCGTGGTCAGTACAACTTCGATGTGATCCATATCGACTACTACCGCGATATGTCCGTGGCCCTCGAAGCTTTCAAGGCCGGGCGTTTCGACTTCAATCTGGAATACTCGGCCAAGGACTGGGCCACCGGCTACGACAGCCCGGCCCTGCGTGACGGCCGTATCATCAAGGAAGCCATCGCCAACCATAATCCGGTGGGTATGCAGGGCTTTGCCTTCAACCTGCGCCGTGAGCTGTTCCAGGATCGCCGCGTGCGCGAGGCCCTGGCCCTGCTGTTCGACTTCGAATGGACCAACAAGCAGCTGTTCTACGGGGCCTATAAGCGCAGCCACAGCTACTTCGAAAACTCGGAAATGGCCGCCCGTGGCGAACCGGACGAAGCCCAGCTGAAACTGCTCGAACCGCTGCGCGGTCAGGTGCCCGATGAGGTTTTCGGCCCGATCTATCTGCCGCCGGTCAGCGACGCCAGCGGCATCATCCGCGATCAGGCCCGGCGCGCCTACCAGTTGCTGCAGGAAGCCGGCTACCGGGTGGAGAACGACAAGATGGTCAATGCCCAGGGCCAGCCCCTGGCCTTCGAGTTCATCATCGCCCAGGCCAATCTGGAGCGGGTGATCCTGCCCTACAAGCGCAATCTGGCGGCCCTGGGCATCGACATGCAGATCCGCCGGGTGGACGCCTCGCAATACATCAACCGCATGCGCTCGCGGGATTTCGACATGACTTCCATGGTCTGGAGCCAGTCCAACTCACCGGGCAACGAACAGCGCGAGTACTGGCATTCGAGCAGCGCCGACAACCCCGGCAGCCGCAACTACCTGGGCCTGAAAGACCCGGCCATCGATGCGCTGGTGGACGGCCTGATCGGCGCCGACTCGCGGCAGAGCCTGATCGACCATGCCCGCGCCCTGGATCGAGTGCTGATCTGGGGGCACTACGTGGTGCCCAACTACTACGTCGACAGCTGGCGCATCGCCCACTGGCGCCACCTGCAGCGCCCGGCCGTGCCGCCGCAGTACGACTACGGCCTGATGACCTGGTGGTATGACCGCAGCACAGCCCCCGTGGCAACGGACGCTGCCAACGCAGAAAGCAACAACGAACAGGCAAGCACCGCTGAGGATGACAACTGATGCTGGCCTATATCCTGCGGCGTCTGCTGCTGATCATTCCCACCCTGCTGGGCATTCTGCTGATCAACTTCATCATCATCCAGGCCGCTCCCGGCGGGCCGGTGGAGCAGATGATCGCCAAGCTGGAAGGCTTCGATGCCGCCACTGGCGGCGCCACCGGCCGCATTTCCGGCGGCGGCGCCGAGGTGGGCAGCGCCAGTTCCAACTACCGTGGCGCCCAGGGCCTGGATCCGGAGCTGGTGGCCGAGATCGAGCGCATGTACGGCTTCGACAAACCGGCCCCGGAACGCTTCTGGCTGATGCTGAAAAGCTATGCCCAGCTGGATTTCGGCTCCAGTTTCTTTCGTGATGCCGCGGTGATCGATCTGATCATCGAAAAGATGCCGGTGTCCATCTCCCTGGGGCTGTGGAGCACCCTGATCACCTACCTGATCTCCATTCCGCTGGGCATCGCCAAGGCCACCCGCCACGGCAGCGCCTTCGATGTCTGGACCAGCTCAATGATCATCATCGGCTACGCCATCCCCGCCTTCCTGTTCGCCATCCTGCTGATCGTGCTGTTCGCCGGCGGCAGCTACTGGGACTGGTTCCCCCTGCGCGGCCTGACCTCCAGCAACTTCGACGAGCTGACCCTGGGTGGCAAGATTCTCGACTACTTCTGGCACCTGGCCATGCCGGTCACCGCCCTGGTGATCGGCAGCTTCGCCACCCTGACCCTGTTGACCAAGAACAGCTTTCTCGACGAAATCGGCAAGCAGTATGTGGTCACCGCCCGGGCCAAGGGCCTGAGCAACAACCGGGTGCTCTACGGTCATGTGTTCCGCAACGCCATGCTGATCATCATCGCCGGGTTCCCCTCGGCCTTTATCGGCATCTTCTTTACCGGTTCCCTGCTGATCGAGGTGATCTTCTCCCTCGATGGCCTGGGCCTGATGAGTTTCGAGGCGGCGATCAACCGCGACTACCCGGTGGTATTCGGCACCCTGTTTATCTTCACCCTGCTGGGCCTGGTGGTGAAGCTGATCGGCGATATCACCTACACCCTGGTTGATCCACGCATCGACTTCGAAAGCCGGGAGGGCTGAGATGAAACTGTCGCCCATCAACCAACGGCGTTTCGCCCGCTTCAAGGCCCACAAGCGCGGCTGGTGGTCGCTGTGGATCTTTCTCGCGCTGTTCTTTATCACCCTCGGTGCCGAGCTGATCGCCAACGACAAGCCCCTGGTGGTCAGCTACGACGGCGAACTGTATTTCCCGGTGCTCAAGCGCTACCCGGAAACCACCTTCGGCGGCGAGTTCCCCCTGCAGGCCGACTACAAGAGCCCCTATATCCGGGATCTGATCGCGGCCAAGGACGGCTGGATGGTCTGGCCACCCATTCCCTTCAGCTATTCCAGCATCAATTATGAGCTGCAGGTGCCGGCCCCCGCACCGCCCTCGGCCGACAACTGGCTGGGCACCGATGACCAGGGCCGCGACGTGCTGGCCCGGGTGATCTACGGCTTTCGCATCTCGGTGCTGTTCGCCCTGACCCTGACCCTGGCCAGCTCGCTGATCGGTGTGTTCGCCGGTGCTCTGCAGGGCTTCTACGGCGGCTGGGTGGACCTGGCCGGGCAGCGGGTGCTGGAAATCTGGTCGGGGCTGCCGGTGCTCTATCTCTTGATCATCCTGGCCAGCTTCGTGCAGCCGAACTTCTGGTGGCTGCTGGGCATCATGCTGCTGTTCTCCTGGATGAGTCTGGTGGATGTGGTGCGCGCCGAGTTCCTGCGTGGGCGCAACCTGGAGTATGTGCGCGCCGCCCGCGCCCTGGGCATGGAGAACGGCGCCATCATGTTCCGCCATATCCTGCCCAATGCCATGGTCTCCACCATGACCTTTATGCCCTTTATTCTCACCGGCGCCATCGGCACCCTGACCGCTCTGGATTTTCTCGGCTTCGGCCTGCCCGCAGGCAGCCCCTCGCTCGGGGAGCTGGTGGCCCAGGGCAAGTCCAACCTGCAGGCGCCCTGGCTGGGTATCAGCGCCTTTTCCGTACTGGCCCTGATGCTCAGCCTGCTGGTGTTTATCGGCGAAGCCGCCCGCGATGCCTTCGACCCGAGGAAATAACATGAGCGAATCGCCCAACCTGATCGAAGTGCGCAACCTGGCCGTGGAGTTTGTCACGGGCAGCCAGAGCCAGCGGGTGGTGGAAGGCGTCAGCTTCGATATCAAGCGCGGTGAAACCCTGGCCCTGGTCGGCGAAAGCGGCTCGGGCAAGTCGGTCACTGCCCACTCGATCCTGCGCCTGTTGCCCTACCCCCTGGCTCGCCACCCCAGTGGCAGCATCCACTACGCCGGCACAGACCTGCTCAAGCTCGACGAAAACAAATTGCGCGGCATTCGTGGCAACCGTATCGCCATGGTCTTTCAGGAGCCCATGACC
>JBFHPI010000032.1:0-13481 GCA_041592855.1 Pseudomonas sp. | reverse complement strand
TGCCGCAGTTGCTGGTCAGTGACACCCGCATGGCCCTGGGCCAGCTCGGCGCACTGAATCGCCAGGCATTCCAGGCACCGCTGCTGGCCGTAACCGGCTCCAGCGGCAAGACTACGGTCAAGGAAATGCTCGCCAGTATCCTGCGCGCCGGCTTGAATGGCCCGGTACTGGCCACTCGCGGCAACCTGAATAACGATCTGCGCGCCCCTGACCCTGCTGGAACTGGCCCCCGAGCATGTCGCCGGGGTGATCGAACTGGGCGCCAACCATGTCGGCGAGATCGCCTACACCGTGGGCCTGACCCGGCCCCAGGTAGCGATCCTCAACAATGCCGGCAATGCCCATGTTGGCGAGTTTGGTGGCCCGGAGAAAATTGTTCAGGCCAAGGGCGAGATTATTGAGGGGCTGCCGGCCGATGGCACGGCGGTGCTCAATCTGGACGACAAGGCCTTCGCCATCTGGCAGCGCCGCGCCGCCGGCCGTGCGGTGCGCAGCTTTGCCATGAGCAATCCGGCAGCCGATGTCTATGCCACTGATATGACCCGCGACGCCCGTGGCTGCATGGCCTTTACCCTCAATTGTGTCGCCGGCCGTGCGCCGGTGCAGCTCAACCTGCTGGGCGAGCACAATGTGGCCAATGCCCTGGCTGCGGCCACGGCCGCCCTGGCCATTGGCATTGATCTGCGCGCCATTCAGGCCGGGCTGCAGGCCGTGCAGCCGGTCAAGGGCCGTGTCGCCGCGCAATTGACGGCCAAGGGCCTGCGGGTGATTGACGACAGCTACAACGCCAACCCGGTGTCCATGTGCGCCGCGGTGGATATTCTCGCCGGCTTTCCCGGACGCACCCTGCTGGTGCTGGGGGATATGGGCGAGCTGGGCGAGTGGGCCGAGCAGGGCCACCGTGACGTGGGTCGGCATGCCGCCGGCAAGGTTTCTGCGCTCTATGCCGTGGGCCCTTTGATGGCCTATGCGGTCGAGGAGTTCGGTGCTCAGGGTCGTCACTTCAAGGATCAAACCAGCCTGATCGAAGCCCTGGGCGCCGAGCAGGCGGGCACCACCATTCTAATCAAAGGATCACGCAGCGCCGCGATGGATAAAGTCGTGGCGGCGCTCTGTGACACAGTCGGGGAGACTCACTAATGTTGCTGCTGCTGGCCGAATACCTGCAACAGTTCCACAAGGGCTTCGCGGTCTTCCAGTACCTGACCCTGCGCGGCATCCTTGGCGTGCTCACCGCCCTGGGCCTGTCCCTGTGGCTGGGGCCCTGGATGATCCGCACCCTGCAGATCCGTCAGATCGGCCAGGCCGTGCGCAATGACGGGCCGCAGTCGCACCTGTCGAAGAAGGGTACGCCGACCATGGGTGGCGCCCTGATCCTTACCGCCATTGCGGTCAGCACCTTGCTCTGGGCCGACCTGTCCAACCGCTATGTCTGGGTGGTGCTGGCCGTGACCCTGCTGTTCGGCGCCATCGGCTGGGTCGACGACTACCGCAAGGTGATCGAGAAGAACTCGCGCGGCCTGCCGAGCCGCTGGAAGTATTTCTGGCAGTCGGTCTTCGGCCTGGGTGCGGCCATCTTCCTGTTTGTGACGGCGCAGAGCCCGGTGGAAACCACCCTGATCCTGCCCTTGATCAAGGACTTCAGTCTGGAACTGGGCCTGGGCTTCGTGGTGCTGACCTACTTTGTGATCGTTGGCTCTAGCAACGCGGTGAATCTAACCGATGGCCTCGACGGCCTGGCCATTCTGCCCACCGTCATGGTCGGCGGTGCCCTGGGCATCTTCTGCTACCTGTCGGGCAACGTGAACTTTGCCGAATACCTGCTGATTCCCTATGTGCCGGGGGCCGGTGAGCTGATCATCTTCTGCGCCGCCCTGGTCGGTGCCGGTCTGGGCTTTCTCTGGTTCAACACCTACCCGGCCCAGGTCTTTATGGGCGATGTCGGCGCGCTGGCCCTGGGCGCGGCCCTGGGCACCATCGCGGTGATCGTGCGTCAGGAAGTGGTGCTGTTCATCATGGGCGGCATCTTTGTGGTGGAAACCCTGTCGGTAATCATCCAGGTCGCCAGCTTCAAGCTGACGGGCAAGCGCGTATTTCGCATGGCGCCGATTCATCACCATTTCGAACTCAAGGGCTGGCCCGAGCCGCGGGTGATCGTGCGTTTCTGGATCATCACCGTGATTCTGGTGCTGATCGGCCTGGCCACCCTGAAACTTCGTTGAAAACTTAGGATTTATAACGGCATGAGCCTGATCGCTTCCGACCAATTCCGCATCGTTGTCGGCCTCGGCAAGAGCGGCATGTCCCTGGTGCGCTTCCTCGCGCGTCAGGGCTTGCGCTTTGCCGTGTGCGACACCCGGGCGAACCCGCCGGAGCTGGACGGTCTCAAGCGCGACTACCCGCAGGTGGAGGTGCGTTGCGGCGAGCTGGATGTGGAGTTTCTCTGCCGCGCCTCGGAGCTGTATGTGAGCCCGGGCCTGGCCATCAGCACCCCGGCCCTGGTCGAGGCGGCGGCCCGTGGGGTCAAGCTGTCCGGCGATATCGACCTGTTCGCCCGCTATGCCAAGGCGCCGATCGTGGCCATCACCGGCTCCAACGCCAAGAGTACGGTGACCACCCTGGTCGGTGAAATGGCCGCGGCGGCTGGCAAGCGCGTGGCGGTGGGCGGCAACCTGGGTACGCCGGCCCTCGACCTGCTGGATGACAGCGTCGAGCTCTATGTCCTGGAGCTGTCGAGCTTCCAGCTGGAAACCACCCACCAGCTCAATGCCGAAGTGGCCACCTGCCTGAATATCAGCGAAGACCATATGGACCGCTACAGCGGCCTGCCGGCCTATCACCTGGCCAAGCACCGAATTTTCCGAGGGGCGCGCCAGGTGGTGATCAACCGCGATGACGCGCTGTCCCGTCCGCTGGTGGCCGATCAGCTGCCCAGCCTGTGCTTTGGCCTGGGCAAGCCGGACTTCAACCGCTTCGGCCTGCTGGAAGAAAACGGCGAGAAATACCTGGCTTATCAATTCGCCGCCCTGCTGCCGGTGCGTGAGCTGAAGATCCGTGGTGCGCATAACCAGTCCAACGCCCTGGCCGCCCTGGCCCTGGGTCACGCCGTGGGCCTGCCGTTCGAGCCGATGCTGGCCACCCTGCGTCAGTTCAAGGGCCTGGCCCATCGCTGCCAGTGGGTCGGTGAGTGCGCCGGTGTGAGTTACTACGACGACTCCAAGGCCACCAACGTCGGCGCCGCCCTGGCCGCTATAGAAGGTCTGGGGGCGGATATTGCCGGCAAGCTGGTGCTGATCGCCGGCGGCGACGGCAAGGGCGCCGATTTTTCCGCGCTGAAAGCGCCGGTAGCCAGGTTCTGCCGCGCCGTAGTGCTGCTGGGCCGCGATGCTGAACGCCTGGCAGAAGCTCTGGGCGATGCCGCGCCGCTGCTGCGGGTGAAAACGCTCGAGGAAGCCGTACAGCGCTGCAGTGAACTGGCCGAAAGCGGCGATGCGGTGCTGTTGTCGCCAGCCTGCGCCAGCCTGGACATGTTCAAGAACTTCGAGGAGCGCGGACGCCTGTTCGCCCAAGCCGTGGAGGCCTTGCACTGATGCTGAGCCTGCTGCGCATCTCGCCTTCGCCCCTGTTCAGCCGCCGTGGTGTGGATCTGGACTTCCCGCTGCTGGCCGGCTGTCTGGCCCTGCTCGGCCTGGGCCTGGTGATGATCGCCTCGGCCTCAACCGAGGTGGCGGCGGTCAATGCCGGCAACCCGCTGTATCACATGATCCGCCACCTGATCTATCTGGTGATCGGTCTGGGCGCCGCCTTTGTGGTGATTCTGGTGCCCCTGGCCACCTGGCAGCGCTTCGATTGGGTATTGCTGCTGGCGGCCTTTGTCCTGTTGATTCTGGTGCTGGTGCCGGGCATCGGCCGCGAAGTCAACGGTTCCATGCGCTGGATCGGCTTCGGTGCCTTCAACGTGCAGCCCTCGGAATTGGCCAAGCTGTTTGTGGTGGTGTTCCTGGCCGGCTATCTGGTGCGCCGGCATGACGAGGTGCGCGAGAGCTGGGCCGGTTTCTTCAAGCCCTTCGTGGTGCTGCTGCCCATGGCCGGCCTGCTGCTGCTGGAGCCGGACTTCGGCGCCACCGTGGTGATGATGGGCGCGGCCATGGCCATGCTCTTTCTCGGTGGTGTCGGCCTGCTGCGTTTCGGCCTGATGGTGGCCCTGGCGGTGGGCGCGGTATTCGTTCTGGTGCAGACCCAGGAATACCGCCTGCAGCGCCTGATCACCTTTACCGATCCCTGGGCTGACCAGTATGGCGCCGGCTATCAGCTGACCCAGGCGCTGATCGCCTTCGGTCGCGGTGAGTGGTTCGGCGTGGGCCTGGGCAACAGCATCCAGAAGCAGTTCTACCTGCCGGAAGCCCATACCGACTTCGTTTTCTCCGTGTTGGCCGAAGAGCTGGGCATGGTCGGCGCCCTGACCACCCTCGCGCTGTTTGTCTTCGTCACCGTGCGCGCCCTGTATATCGGCCTGTGGGCCGAGCAGGCCAAGCAGTTTTTCGCCGCCTATGTGGCCTACGGCCTGGCGTTTCTGTGGATTGGCCAGTTTCTGGTGAATATCGGTGTGAATGTCGGCCTGCTGCCGACCAAGGGCCTGACCCTGCCGTTCCTCAGTTATGGCGGCAGTTCCCTGGTGATCTGCTGCGTCAGTCTGGCCATGCTCCTGCGTATCGAGTGGGAGCGGCGTACCAGCCTGGGCAGCGAGGAACTGGAGTTTGATGAGCGCGACTTTGCCGAGGAGGCGTCCCATGCGCGGTAATGTCGTGATCATGGCCGGCGGCACCGGCGGCCACGTGTTTCCCGCCCTGGCCTGTGCCAAGGAGTTCAAGAATCGTGGCTACAGCGTGCACTGGCTGGGCACGCCACGGGGAATCGAGAACGAGCTGGTGCCGGCCGCCGAGCTGCCGCTGCACCTGATCGGCGTCAGCGGCCTGCGCGGCAAGGGCAAGCTGGCCCTGCTCAAGGCACCGTTCCAGTTGATCCGCGCCCTGCTGCAGGCGCGCAAGATCATGCGCGAGCTGGAGCCGGTGTGCGTGCTGGGCATGGGCGGCTATGTCACTGGCCCCGGCGGCCTGGCGGCGCATCTGAGTGGCGCCCCGTTGATCATCCACGAACAGAATGCCGTGGCCGGTACCGCCAACCGCAGCCTGGTGCCTTTCGCTGAGCGCGTTTGTGAGGCCTTCCCGGATACCTTCAAGGCATCGGCCAAGCGCCGCACCACGGGCAACCCGGTGCGCGAGGAGCTGTTTCTGGAAACCCCGCGAGATGCCCTCGGTGCGCGCCGGGTCCGCCTATTGGTGCTGGGCGGCAGCCTGGGCGCCGAGCCGCTGAACAAGCTGCTGCCCGAAGCCCTCAAGGCCATCCCCCTGGAGTTGCGTCCTGAGGTGTTCCATCAGGCTGGCAAGCAGCATGCCGACATCAGCACGGAACGCTATCAGGCCGCTGGCGTCGAAGCGACCGTCGCGCCCTTTATCAAGGACATGGCACGGGCTTACGCCTGGGCCGATCTGGTGGTGTGCCGGGCCGGTGCGCTGACCGTCAGCGAGCTGGCCGCCGCGGGTTTGCCGGCCTTCCTGGTGCCGCTGCCCCACGCCATCGACGATCACCAGACCCGTAATGCCGAATATCTGGCCAGCCAGGATGCCGCCATCCTGCTGCCGCAAGCTTCCACTGACGCCGGCAAACTGGCCGCGCAGCTGACCGAGGTTCTGATGCATCCCGAAAAACTCAAGGCCATGGGCCGTAGCGCCCGCAGCCTGGCCAAACCGGACGCCACCCGTGAGGTGGTCGATATCTGCCTGGAGGTGGCCCGTGGCTAAGTCTCCCGCCGCTGCACGTTCGGAAATCCGCCGCATGCGCCGTATTCGCCGCATCCACTTCGTCGGTATCGGCGGGGTGGGCATGTGCGGCATCGCCGAAGTGCTGCTCAACCTGGGCTATGAGGTGTCCGGCTCCGACCTGAAAACCTCGGCGGTCACCGAGCGCCTGGAAAACTTTGGCGCCACCATCTATATCGGCCACCGTGCCGAGAACGCCGAGCAGGCCGATGTGCTGGTGGTGTCCAGCGCCATCAACACCGCCAACCCGGAAGTGGCCTGTGCCATCGAACGGCGTATTCCGGTGGTGCCGCGGGCCGAGATGCTCGCCGAACTGATGCGCTATCGCCACGGTATCGCGGTGGCCGGCACCCATGGCAAGACCACCACCACCAGCCTGCTGGCCTCGGTATTCGCCGCCGGTGGCCTGGACCCGACCTTTGTTATCGGGGGGCGGCTGAACGCCGCCGGCACCAATGCCCAGCTGGGCAGCAGCCGCTATCTGATCGCCGAGGCCGACGAGAGCGACGCCAGCTTCCTGCATCTGCAGCCCATGGTCTCGGTGGTGACCAATATCGACATGGACCATATGAGCACCTACGAGGGTGACTTCGGCAAGCTCAAGAAGACCTTTGTCGAGTTCCTGCACAACCTGCCGTTCTACGGTCTGGCGGTGCTCTGCGTGGACGACCCGATCGTGCGCGAGATCCTCCCCCAGGTGAAGCGTCCGACCCTGACCTATGGCTTCGGTGAAGATGCCGACGTGCGCGCCATCAATATCACTCAGCAGGGCATGCAGACCTTCTTTACCGTGCTGCGCAACGGCCGTGAACCCCTGGATGTCTCGGTCAACATGCCGGGCAACCACAACGTGCTCAATGCCCTGGCCACCATCGCCATCGCCACCGACGAGGGCATCAGCGACGAGGCCATCGTTCAGGGCCTGTCGGGCTTTCAGGGTGTGGGTCGGCGTTTTCAGGTGTATGGCGAGCTGCCGGTGCAGGGCGGCAGCGTGATGCTGGTGGATGACTACGGTCATCATCCGCGTGAGGTGGCGGCGGTGATCAAGGCCGTGCGCGGCGGCTGGCCTGAGCGGCGCCTGGTGATGGTTTATCAGCCTCACCGTTACAGCCGCACCCGCGATCTGTACGAGGACTTCGTGCAGGTGCTGGGCGAGGCCAATGTGGTGTTGCTGATGGAGGTCTACCCGGCTGGCGAAGAGCCGATCCCCGGCGCCGACAGCAAGCATCTGTGCCACAGCATCCGCCAGCGCGGTCAGCTGGACCCCATCTATATCGAACGCGGCGTCGACCTGGCGCCCATCGTCAAGCCGCTGCTGCGTGCCGGCGACATCCTGCTGTGCCAGGGCGCCGGTGATATCGGCGGCCTGGCCCCGCAACTGATCAAGCACCCGCTGTTTGTAGGGGAGGCGCAATGAGTCTGCACAACACCCTCGACCCCAAGGCCTTTGGCCGTGTTGCCGTGCTGTTCGGCGGCACCAGTGCCGAGCGCGAAGTGTCGCTGAAATCCGGTAATGCCGTGCTCGCGGCGCTGCAGGCGGCCGGGGTGGATGCCTTCGGTATCGATGTCGGCACGGACTTCCTGCAGCGTCTATTGGCGGAGAAGATCGACCGCGCCTTTATCGTGCTGCACGGTCGTGGCGGCGAAGACGGCAGCATGCAGGGCTTGCTCGAATGCGCCGGCATCCCCTACACCGGCAGCGGCATCCTCGCTTCGGCCCTGGCCATGGACAAGCTGCGCACCAAGCAGGTGTGGCAGAGCCTGGGCCTGCCGACCCCGCGCCATGCCGCGCTGGCGTCGGTGGCCGACTGCGAAACGGCGGCGAATGAGCTGGGCTTTCCATTGATCGTCAAGCCGGCCCATGAGGGCTCCAGTATCGGCATGGCCAAGGTCGCCAGCCTGGATGAACTGATCAGTGCCTGGCAGGATGCCAGCCGCTACGACGCTCAGGTGCTGGTCGAGCAGGTGATTGCCGGCCCCGAGTTCACCATCGCCATGTTGCGCGGTGAGGTGCTGCCGCCCATCGGCCTGGGCACTCCCCACAGTTTCTACGACTACGAGGCCAAGTACCTGGCCAATGACACCCAGTACCGCATCCCCTGTGGCCTGTCTGCCGAAAAGGAAACCGAGCTGAAGGAACTGACCGCCCGCGCCTGCGAAGCGGTCGGCACCCAGGGCTGGGCCCGTGCCGACGTGATGCAGGATGCCGATGGCCAGTTCTGGCTGCTGGAGGTCAATACCGTGCCGGGCATGACCGATCACAGCCTGGTGCCCATGGCGGCCAAGGCGGCCGGTCTGGATTTCCAACAGCTGGTGCTGGCCATTCTGGCCGACAGCCTTGAGGCAAGGGGTTAACTCATGGGCGCTCACTTGCGTCACCCGTCTGGCTCTGCCCGCGCCCCCGTGCGCGGCAAGCCGGCGCAGCGCGGCGCCAGCCGCCTGGTGGCCAAGGAACCGATTTCCGTACGGGCACGTATGCCACGCCCGAGCCTGGCCGGGCTCAAGCGGGTGGTCTGGCCCTTCCTGTTGCTGGGCCTGGGCCTGGGTGCTTATGAGCTGTCCATGCGCTTGATGCCCTACATGGACAAGCCAATAGCGCGGATCAGCGTCGAGGGCGACCTGAGCTACACCAGCCAACTGGCCGTGCAGCAGCGTATCGCGCCTTACGTAAGCGCCAGCTTTTTTAGCGTTGACCTGCGGGCTATGCGCCTGGAACTGGAGCAGATGCCCTGGGTTGCCCAGGCCCAGGTCCGCCGGGTCTGGCCGGATCAGGTGCTGATCCGCCTGGAGGAGCAGTTGCCGATTGCCCGCTGGGGGGATGAAGCCCTGCTCAACAGCCAGGGGCTGGCCTTTGCGCCGAATCAGCTGGAGGCCTATCAGCACCTGCCCCAGCTCTACGGGCCCAAGCGAGCACAACAACGTGTGATGCAGCAGTACCAGGTGCTTAGCCAGATGCTGCGGCCCATGGGGTTTACCGTGTCGCGCCTGGAGTTGCGAGAGCGCGGCAGCTGGTTCCTCTCCACCGGGCAGGGCATCGAGCTGCTGCTGGGGCGGGACCATCTGGTGGAGAAAATGCGTCGTTTCAGCGCCATTCACGGCAAGGCGCTGAAAGACCAGCAAGCGAATATCGCGCGGATCGACCTGCGCTATGCCAACGGCCTGGCCGTGGCATGGCGTGAGCCGGTCGCGCCCACGGCGGCTGACACCGCTGTCGTGCAGTGAATCAGGAGAAGCAGGACTCATGGCAACTATGCAGAGCGGCAAGATGATCGTCGGCCTCGATATCGGCACCTCCAAGGTGGTGGCGCTGGTGGGCGAGGTGGGTGCCGATGGCCAGCTGGAAATCGTCGGTATCGGCACCCATCCCTCTCGCGGGCTGAAGAAGGGTGTGGTGGTCAATATCGAGTCCACCGTGCAATCGATCCAGCGCGCCGTGGAAGAAGCCCAGCTGATGGCAGGCTGCCGCATCCACTCGGCCTTTGTCGGGGTGGCGGGTAACCATATCCGCAGCCAGAACAGCCATGGCATTGTTGCCATCCGCGACCGCGAAGTCAGCGGGGCCGATCTGGAGCGGGTGCTGGAAGCGGCCCAGGCCGTGGCCATTCCGGCCGATCAGCGGGTGCTGCACAGCCTGCCCCAGGACTATGTGATCGATAACCAGGAGGGCGTGCGCGAGCCCCTGGGTATGTCCGGTGTGCGTCTGGAAGCCAAGGTGCATGTGGTGACCTGCGCCGTTAATGCGGCGCAGAACATCGAGAAATGCGTGCGCCGTTGCGGCCTGGAAGTGGATGACATCATCCTTGAACAGCTGGCCTCGGCCTATGCCGTGCTGACCGACGACGAAAAGGAACTGGGCGTATGCCTGGTGGATATTGGAGGCGGTACCACCGATATCTGCATCTTCACCGAGGGGGCGATTCGCCACACCGCAGTGATCCCGATCGCCGGTGATCAGGTCACCAACGACATCGCCATGGCCCTGCGTACCCCGACCCAGTACGCCGAGGAAATCAAGATCCGCTACGCCTGTGCCCTGGCCAAACTGGCCGGTGCTGGTGAGACCATCAAGGTGCCCAGCGTCGGTGATCGTCCGCCACGGGACCTGTCGCGTCAGTCCCTGGCCGAAGTGGTCGAGCCCCGTTACGACGAGCTGTTCACCCTGATCCAGGCCGAGCTGCGCCGTAGCGGTTACGAGGATCTGATCCCGGCCGGAATCGTCCTCACCGGTGGTACCGCGAAGATGGAAGGTGCCGTCGAACTGGCCGAAGAAATCTTCCATATGCCGGTGCGTCTGGGCGTGCCCCACAGCGTCAAGGGCCTGGCCGATGTGGTGCGTAACCCCATCTATTCCACCGGCGTGGGCCTGCTTATGTACGGGCTGCAGAAGCAGACCGACGGCAGTGCCATGTCGGCATTCGGCAATTACAGCGAAGAACCCAAACAACCTGTTCTGGAACGGCTCAAGCGCTGGGTCCAGGGCAATTTCTGATTTTTGCGGTAGGCGTTACAACTAGAAAGTAAAGGAGAGGGAAAATGTTCGAACTCGTAGACAGCGCTCCAGCAAGTGCAGTGATCAAGGTCATCGGCGTGGGTGGCGGCGGCGGCAACGCGGTCAACCACATGGCGAAAAACAACATCGAAGGCGTCGAGTTCATCTGCGCCAACACCGATGCCCAGGCATTGAAGAACATCGGCGCACGCACCGTGCTGCAACTGGGCACTGCCGTGACCAAGGGCCTGGGTGCGGGTGCCAACCCGGACGTCGGTCGTCAGGCCGCCATGGAAGACCGTGAGCGTATCGCCGAGGTGCTGTCCGGCACCGATATGGTCTTTATCACCACCGGCATGGGTGGCGGCACCGGTACCGGTGCAGCCCCGGTCATCGCCCAGGTGGCCAAGGAAATGGGCATCCTCACCGTGGCGGTGGTAACCCGGCCGTTCCCCTTCGAAGGCAAGAAGCGCATGCAGATCGCCGAAGAGGGCATCCGCGCCCTGGCCGAAAGCGTCGACTCGCTGATCACCATCCCCAACGAGAAGCTGCTGACCATTCTCGGCAAGGATGCCAGTCTGCTGTCTGCCTTCGCCAAGGCCGACGATGTGCTGGCCGGTGCCGTGCGCGGCATCTCCGACATCATCAAGCGCCCGGGCATGATCAACGTCGACTTCGCCGACGTGAAGACCGTGATGAGCGAGATGGGTATGGCCATGATGGGCACCGGTTGCGCCAGTGGTCCGAACCGTGCGCGCGAGGCCACCGAAGCGGCGATCCGCAATCCGCTGCTGGAAGATGTCAACCTGCAGGGTGCTCGCGGCATCCTGGTCAACATCACCGCCGGCCCGGATTTGTCCCTGGGTGAGTACTCCGACGTCGGTAACATCATCGAGCAGTTCGCTTCCGAGCATGCCACCGTCAAGGTGGGCACCGTGATCGACCCGGATATGCGTGACGAGTTGCATGTCACCGTGGTTGCCACCGGTCTGGGTGCGCGCATGGATAAGCCGGTCAAGGTGATCGACAACACCGTGCAGGTTGCTGCCAGCCAGCCGGTTGCCCAGCAGTCCGCCGCGCAGCCGCGCAGCGAGCAGTCGGTCAACTACAAGGACTACGAGCGCCCGACCGTTCAGCGCCAGAGCCATAGCGGTGCAGCGACTGCGGCTAAGCTCAACCCCCAGGACGATCTGGATTACCTGGATATTCCAGCCTTCCTGCGTCGTCAGGCTGATTGATGGAATGTATCAGGGGTATGGGGGTGATTGGTGTTCAGCAAAGGCCGGTTCTGCTATCATCGCCGGCCATTGTTGAAAACAATTCGCAACTAGTGCTATAGCGGCCAGAGCCATGATCAGACAACGCACCTTGAAAAACATCATCCGCGCCACCGGCGTCGGCCTGCATTCCGGGGAAAAGGTTTACCTGACCCTGAAGCCGGCACCAGTGGACACCGGGATCGTGTTTCGCCGTACCGACCTCGACCCTGTCGTGGAAATCGTTGCCTGCGCAGGCAATGTCGGTGAAACCACCATGTCGACCACGTTGGTCAATGGCGATGTCAAGGTAGACACGGTAGAGCACCTGCTTTCGGCCATGGCAGGCCTGGGCATCGATAACGCCTACGTCGAGCTCTCCGCGTCCGAAGTGCCGATCATGGACGGCAGCGCCGGCCCCTTTGTATTCCTGATTCAGTCCGCTGGCTTGCAAGAGCAGGACGCCCTGAAGAAGTTCATCCGTATCAAGCGCGAAGTCACGGTGGAGGAGGGTGACAAGCGCGCCACCTTCGTGCCCTTCGACGGCTTCAAGGTGACCTTCGAGATCGATTTCGATCATCCGGTGTTCCGCAATCGCACCCAGTCGGCCAGCGTGGACTTTTCCAGCACCTCTTTTGTAAAGGAAGTCAGCCGCGCTCGCACCTTCGGTTTTATGCGCGACATCGAGTTCCTGCGTTCGCAGAACCTGGCACTCGGCGGTAGCGTGGAAAATGCCATCGTGGTGGACGAGTACAGTGTGCTGAACGAAGACGGCCTGCGTTACGAGGACGAATTCGTCAAACACAAGATTCTCGATGCCATTGGCGACCTCTACCTGTTGGGTAACAGCCTGATTGGTGAGTTCAAGGGCTTCAAGTCCGGTCATGCACTGAATAATCGCCTGTTGCGCACCCTGATCGAGCAAACCGATGCTTGGGAAGTGGTGACCTTCGACGATGCCAGTACCGCGCCTATTTCCTATATGCGCCCGGTTGCGGCCGTGTAACGCCTTACTCTCTTTCCTTGTTTATAAGGCCACCTTTGGTGGCCTTTTTTTTGCAGTGATTTCTTGGCTGCGTAGCTGTTCTGGGTAATGGTCGCGGGCGTCAGTCTTCGCTCTGGCCATGTTTGGCCAATCGCTCCAAGGCAGCGCGCAGAGGGGCGTATTGGATGCCTTCGGCGGTGGCCTGGATATTTTCCGCGGCATTGTTCGACAGGCTGATAGTGCGACCGGGTGCACGCCTTTGGGCAGTCGGCGGTTGCACCTTGAACAGGATCTTGGTTAAGGTCGCAAACTCTTCGAGGGTCTGCAGCTGTCTCAGCAAGCGTTTTTGCTGATAGCGCAGGCGGGTGGCCCAGTGGCCATCGGTGACGATAAGAACCAAGCAGCCTTCGCGCCAGGATGCGACCAAACAGTGTTCGCGGGCGGCTGGTTGTAGTTGGCTTTCCAGCAGATGCTGCAGTCGATCCAGGCGTTGGGCCTGATTGAACAGTGTCTTTAGAGGCTTGAGTTCCCGCATCAAAACGGCGGGCGCCTTGGCTGGTAAAGGACGAAACGTCATGGCAGGAAGCCTGAGATTGCGGAGCCGCCATGGTAGCAGAGCCTGCTACCGGTCTGAGCACCGCCTTATGGGGATGCCATGCACATAATTCTTCTTAGCGGCCGCCATGGTGCGGCCCGCTCACTGCATCTGGATCTGCGTTGGTTGCTGGCGCTGTTGGTGGTGTTGCTGTTGATTGCCACTTCTGCCGGTGCTGCCCTGGGTGTCAAGTGGGGCGTGGTCGAAGCGCCGCTGGACCATGAGCTGGTCCAGGCCCTCGATCAGCAGCGTGAAGAGGTCGGCGTGGTGCGCGCCG
>JBFHPI010000031.1:0-13715 GCA_041592855.1 Pseudomonas sp. | reverse complement strand
CCATCTCGGCGGTGTAGAGAATCACGGCGGCGGCATCCTTGCGTGATTCCTCGCCGCGATCACAGGCCTTGGCCACGTTGTACAGGTAGGACTTGGAGGCGTTCATGCCGGCGTACATATCGGCCAGCTTGCCCTGCACCAGCTGGAACTCGCCGATCGACTGTTTGAACTGCTGGCGCTCGTGCACGTAGGGCAGCACCACGTCCATGCAGGCGCTCATGATCCCGGTGGGGCCGCCGGAGAGCACAGTGCGCTCGTAGTCCAGGCCGCTCATCAGCACGCGTACACCACCGCCTTCGGTGCCGAGGATGTTATCTTCCGGTACTTCGCAGTCCTCGAACACCAGCTCGCAGGTGTTGGAGCCGCGCATGCCCAACTTGTCCAGCTTCTGGTGGCGGGAGAAGCCCTTGTAGTCGCGCTCGACGATAAAGGCGGTCATGCCGCGGGAGCCGGCGCTGATATCGGTCTTGGCGTAGATCACGTAGGTGTGGGCGTCCGGACCGTTGGTGATCCACATCTTGTTGCCGTTGAGGACGTAGCGAGCGCCTTTCTTCTCGGCGCGCAGCTTCATGGATACCACGTCGGAACCGGCATTGGGCGCGCTCAGGGCCAGGGCGCCCACGTGCTCGCCGGAGCACAGCTTGGGCAGGTATTTCTGTTTCTGCGCCTCGCTGCCGTTCTTGCGGATCTGGTTGACGCACAGGTTCGAATGCGCGCCATAGGACAGGCCGACCGAGGCGCTGGCGCGGCTGATCTCCTCCATGGCGACCACGTGGGCCAGGTAGCCCATGTTGGTGCCGCCGTATTCCTCTTCGACTGTCATTCCGAGCAGGCCCATGTCGCCGAACTTGCGCCACATGTCCATGGGGAACTCGTTGTCGCGGTCGATCTGCGCGGCACGCGGCGCCAGTTCGGCTTGCGAGAACTGATAGACCGAGTCGCGCAGCATATCGATGGTCTCGCCGAGACCGAAATTGAGGGACGGATAGCTCATGGTTCCACCTGTAATTGTTCGAATTAAGTTCAGGAGATAACGGATTGTTTTTTATCGGTTTCAGCCAGGGCTGCCAGGCAACGTTCTTCGGCGGTATCCAGCTCCAGCTGCATCTGTTCGATGTCCAGCAGTTGCTGCTGCAACTGGGCGCGGCGCTCGGCGATCTTGCTCATAAAGGTGTGCAGCTGCTTGTGGTTGCCGTGCACCGGGTCGTATAGCTCGATCAGCTCCTTGCACTCGGCCAGGGAGAAGCCGATGCGCTTGCCGCGCAGGATCAGCTTCAGGGTGACCTTGTCCTTGGCGCTGTAGATGCGCTCCTGACCACGGCGCTCGGGGCTGAGCATGCCTTGCTCTTCATAGAAGCGAATGGCGCGGGTGGTGATATCCAGCTCCCGGGCCAGGTCGGAAATCGAGTAGGTGATGGCGGACATGGGCAGCGCTCTTGTTTACCTTTACGTTAACGTAAGGTTGTGACGATATTTAGTCAACAGGCTGAAGGCTTTACCGCGCAAGCGCCTCCCGTGCGAAGTTGGAAAATCGTTATTTTATATGGTGTTGGCTACGCTACTTAAACCATCACGGGAGGTAGGGTGCGACCCGTTGCCTGAGCAATTGCACCAACTCTGGCTGCATAAAACTGTAGTCGTCGGGGATGTTCAGGCAGTGCACAGGCGTGCGGGCCAGGTAACTGCTGAACCGGGCGGCCAGCTTGCGACGATGACGACCTTCCATGACCAGGATCAGATCGGCCCATTCCAGCAGTTCAGGGCTAACAGGGGTATCGGCCTCACGGTTGACGCCAGCCGAGGCCGTGGCCACCCCTGGCCAGTCGGCGAACACATGCTCGGCGCTGGGGCTGCGCAAGCGGTTCTTGGCGCAAACAAAAAGGATATTCAGCAGCCTGGCTCCTGCTTAGCCGGACGATCAGGCCTGGGCCTTGTCGGCCTGCCGGTCCTGGGCGGCAATCTGCTGACAGATCTCGATGATCTGTTCGCGCATCCAGCGGTTGGCCGGGTCCTGGTCGGTGCTTTCGTGCCAATACAGGTGCGTTTCCAGCGGCGCCATATCCTTTAGTGGAAGGGGCACATAGTGCAAGCCGTTACGCCTGGCGAAACGCTCGGGCACGGTCATGGCCATGTCGGTGTTCTGCAGCACCGTGGTGGCCATCAGGTAATGCTGAGAGCGCAGGGCGATCTTGCGCTGGATGCCCATGCGCCCCAGGGCCAGGTCGACATGGCCCAGACCACTGCGGCGGCTGGAGATATGGATATGGGTCAGGCCCATGTACTCGTCCAGGCTGAGCTTGTCCTTGGCCAGGGGGTGGCCCTGGCGCATGGCGCAGACATAGCGGTCTTCCAGCAGTTTGACGTGGCGCACCTGGGGGTCGGTGTTGAGCGGCGCGTCCACGGCGAAATCCAGACGCCCGGCAGCCAGTTCCTTGGTGGTGTCGCGGCGGCGCGCCAGCATGCTCTCGATATTGACGTTGGGCGCCATGCGCCGCAGGCGCTGGAACAGCAGGGGCAGGACCATGGCCTCGGTGAGGTCGGTCATGCTGATGCGGTAGGTCTTGTTGGCCTGGGCCGGGTTGAAGGTGCGGCTTTCCTGCACCGAGATGCGCAGCTGCTGCAGGGCGTTGCGCACCGGGCCGATGATGTTCTGCGCCATGGGCGTGGGCACCATGCCCTGGGCGGTACGCACGAACAGGGGGTCGTTGAAGGTCTCACGCAGGCGCGCCAGGGCATTGGAAACCGCCGGCTGGGTGATGCCGACGATCGGCCCGGCTCGGGTCAGTTTGGCCTCGGTGTAGATGGCGTCGAACACCACGAAGAGGTTCAGGTCGACCTTGTTCAGATTCATTGCACGCTCACTCCGAGTGATGATCGCTATCAGTGGAACATATATCGGTGATGAATGTTTATACACGACGAGAATAGATTAGATAAATCCTACTCCCTGATCTAGCATCATTTCCACTTCACCGAATCACTCATTCACCCTCAGTGTCAGAAGGTAGTCGCCCATGGATTTCGCCTACTCCCCCAAGGTCCAGGAACTGCGTGAACGCGTCAGCGCGTTTATGGAGGCCCATGTATACCCAGCCGAAGCGGTATTCGAGCAGCAGGTAGCCGAAGGCGATCGCTGGCAGCCCACCGCGATCATGGAAGAGCTGAAAGCCAAGGCCAAGGCCGAAGGCCTGTGGAACCTGTTTCTGCCGGAATCCGAGCTGGGCGCTGGCCTGACCAACACCGAATATGCGCCTCTGGCCGAAATCATGGGCAGCTCGCTGATCGGCCCGGAGCCGTTCAACTGCGCCGCCCCGGACACCGGCAATATGGAAGTGTTGGTGCGCTATGGCAGCGAAGCGCAGAAGGAGCAGTGGCTCAAGCCCCTGCTGGACGGCACCATCCGCTCTGCCTTCGCCATGACCGAGCCGGGCGTAGCCTCATCCGATGCCACCAATATGGAAGCCCGCGCGGTGCGCGAGGGTGATGAGTGGGTGATCAACGGGCGCAAGTGGTGGACCTCCGGTGCCTGCGATCCGCGCTGCAAGATCATGATCTTTATGGGCCTGACCAACCCGGACGCGCCGCGTCACCAGCAGCACTCGATGATCCTGGTCCCCATGGACGCCCCGGGCGTGAAAGTGCTGCGCCCGCTGCCGGTGTTCGGCTATGACGACGCGCCCCATGGCCACGCCGAAGTGCTGTTTGAAAACGTGCGCGTACCCTACGAGAACGTGCTGCTGGGCGAGGGCCGCGGCTTCGAGATCGCCCAGGGTCGCCTCGGCCCGGGCCGCATCCACCACTGCATGCGCTCCATCGGCATGGCCGAGCGTGCACTGAAACTGATGTGCGAGCGCTCTATCAGCCGTACCGCCTTCGGCAAGCCCCTGGCCCGTCTGGGCGGCAATATCGACCACATCGCCGACTCGCGCATGGAAATCAATATGGCCCGTCTGCTGACGCTGAACGCGGCTTATATGATGGATACCGTGGGCAACAAGATCGCTGCCAGCGAGATCGCCCAGATCAAGGTGGTAGCGCCCAACGTCGCCCTCAAGGTGATCGACCGCGCCATCCAGATCCATGGCGGCGCCGGGGTGTCGAATGACTTCCCGCTGGCCTACTGGTACGCCATGCAGCGCACCCTGCGTCTGGCCGACGGCCCGGACGAAGTGCACCGTGCGGCCATCGGCAAGTTCGAGATCGGCAAGTACATGCCCCGCGAGGCAATGAAAGCCAGCCGCTAACAAGCCGCTCGCTGAACCGCAGCACCTATGCCGCTTACCGGGTTACCGGTAAGCGGCATTCTTTTTGGCAGGTCAAGGCGACAGACAGTCTGTGCAAACCGAACGCGGGGTCTATAGTGAGGGGGCAAGCAATAACATTACGGGATGTAGGGGGTTGCACATGCAGATGCAAGCGCGCTCTGTTGTCACACAAGCCCTGTGTCAGGCGGTTTCCACGCATCTGGCCCCTTGTCTGGAAGGCCTTTTCGATGCCATCCAGAGCGCCCTGAAAGAGCAGCGCCTGCTGGCCCGCAGCAATGTCGAGGCGCAGGGCTGCGAAGAGTTTCTGCGCTTGTGCCACTGCCAGCGCGAGCGGGTGGTGGCGCAAACCATTGAGCTCATCATCGAACGGCTCCCCGAAGGCATAACTCCCCAGGCCAATGCCCCCTCCAGTGAAAGCGAGTGGCAGCTGGTGGACGATGCCGAAGTGGAGGAAATGCTTGAAGCCAGGCGCCTGGTGCGCCAATTACGCGAAACATTGGGTACTTTTGAGTGGCGCAGTTGTGCCCGTCTCAATGCGACCACCGGTGCCCATGCCAAGGACCGGGAAAGCCCGCTGTCCCTTGAATTTATGATCCGCAGCCTGCAGGCCCGCCTGCACCTGCGCGAGCAACTGCCCGTGGTGCGCGAACACTTTTATGCGGTGGCCGCCCGGGAGCTGGGCGTGATGCTGCAAGCCTATTTCAAGCAGCTGGACACGGTTTTTGCCGAGTTCGGAGTCGAGCCACGCATCGAGCCTGATGTACATCCGTTCCTGCAGCGTCAGCGTGAACGGCGCGCCGCCCTGAAACCTGATGCCCCGTATCAGGCGATTCAGCAGTTGCGTGCGGTCGAGGGCGGCAGCGCTCATCCGGCCAGCATCAGCCAAACCCAGCCCAGTCGGGTGCCGGAAGCCAGCACGTTGCAGCAGGCCTTGGGTGCCTGGCAGCGTAGCAGTACGCCAGCGCAAGGCTGGGCGGCCGAGCAATTGCTGCAGCAACTGGGCCAGGCCGGCGTGGAATTGTCGCGCCGCCAGAGTGACGACGTGGCGGTGGTCGCCGAACTGTTCAAACATATCGACCAGGAGGCTCAGCTTGCCCAGGACCTCAAGCCGGCGCTGCGCCGGCTGTTGCTGCCGGTGACCCAGGCTGCCTTGCTGGAGCCTGGGGCCTTTGCCGATGCGACTCACCCGGTGCGGGCCACCCTGGATAAGTTGATGCGCCTGTGCGATTTCTCCGAGCCGCCCAATCATGTGCTGGAAAAGCGCGTGCAGCAGCTGATCGACGGCATCGTCCAGGACTACCAGGGTGACAGCCAGGTGTTCAGCCGCTGCAATGAGGAGCTGGAACAGTTGCTGGCGGTGCAACAGCGTGCCTACAGCAACAATGCCGACCGGGTGCGCCAGTACAACCGGGGGCGCGATGCCCTGGAGCAGGCTCGCCAACAGGTCGGCCGTGAGCTGGGCAAGGTCTTCGATCCTCTTGCACCCAAGGTCTTGCTGGATTGGCTGGACGTGGGCTGGCGCGAGCTGTTGGTGCATGAGCTGATCCGCCAGGGCGAGGAAAGCGCCGAGTGGCTGGATGATCTGGCGTTGATCCGGCAGCTCAATGACTGGCTGCACGCCGATATGCAGAGTGATAACGGCAGCGCCGGCACGGTGGAACGGGCCTACGAGTGCGGGCCCATTTTACAACTGCTATGCCAGCGTATGGAGAGCTTTCTGCCTGGCCAGTATCGCCATCTGCCGGTACTCAAGGAGATGCAGCAGCAACTGCTCGGGGAAGCGCCCGTGGCCTTGGTTGAGGCGCCGGCATTGCCGCGTCAGGAGGTGTTGTTTGGCCTCGACCCGGCCCAGCAACGTTGGCGTGAACGCTTGCAGCAACTGCACGAGGGCGACTGGCTGGTCACCGACAAGGGGCAGCACCTGCAGCTGATTTGGGCAAATCCGACCGCCGATCACTACGTGCTGGTCGATCGTCAGGGGCGCGAGGCGGGCAGCTTTACCGCCCAGACACTGATGGAACAGCTGGCCACTGGCTGGATAGGGGCCGCACCGCCTGAAGGCCAGGGGGTGATTCAGGATCACCTGGAGGATATCGTCGGCCAGCTCTACCGGGATATTGCCTATGCCCGCAGTCATGACGAACTCACCGGCCTGTTCAATCGCCGCAGTTTCGAGGCTGCGGTGGCCCAATCCCTGGCTAGCGCTGAGCCGAGCGCCTTTATCTATGGTCATATCGATCAGTTCAGCGTCCTCAATTCAAGCTTTGGCCCGCTGGCTGGTGACACCTACCTGAAACAGACGGCCAGCCTGCTGGGGCAGTTGTTGCCAAGCAATGCCATCTTGGCACGGATTGGTGGCGTGGACTTCGCCATGGTGCTGCCGCAGGCCGATGGTCCTGCCGCTCGCCAGCAGGCTGAAGCCCTGCGCGCCGCAGTGGAAGCCAACCCACTGGAGTGGCAGGGCCACTCCCATAGCGTCAGCATGAGTCTGGGTATTGCGCTGAACAGCGACAGCCATGACGTGATCAACCTGTTGCGAAACCTGCAGATGGCTTGCAATACCGCCAAGGAAGCCGGGCGTAACCGAGTGCATGTCTACAGCGAAGAGATCGACGGTACCCGCACTGGGCTGATGGCCATTGCCGGGCGTGTCGACGATATAGTCGAGCGAGGTGAACTGAGCCTGCGAGTGCAGCAAATTGCCCCGACTATTAGTAGCGATGGTCGTTTACCCCACTACGAGGTGCTGTTGGTGATGGAAAACGAGCTTAAGTTGCTCGACTTCATCAGTGCGGCCGAGCGCTACAACCGCATGACCAAGGTCGACCGCTGGGTGCTTAAGCGTATCTTTGGCGAGCTGGCCCAGCGCCCGGATATCTGGCGACATTGCAGCGTGCTGTCGGTCAACCTGTCCGGCAGCAGCCTGAACGACGATCGCTTGCTGGCCTATATCGAGGCACTGTTCGAGGACCATGCCATACCACCGCAACGGATCTGTTTTGAACTGACGGAAACCGCTGCGGTGGCCAATCTGACCAAGACCGCCGATCTGGTGCGTTATCTGCAGCGCCTGGGCTGCACCTTCTCCATCGACGACTTCGGCACCGGATTTTCATCCTACGAATACCTCAAACGCCTGCCGGTGGACTATGTGAAGATCGACGGCAGCTTCGTCAAGGAAATCGAGCGCTCACCCAGCGACCTGGCCATGGTCAAGTCGATCAATGAAATTGCCCATGTGCTGGGACGCAAGACCATTGCCGAGTACGTGGAAACCGCCAGCATTCGCCAGTGCCTGGCCGATATGGGCATTGACTATGTGCAGGGCTACGGGGTGCAGATGCCGCTGTCGCTGGACAGCTTTCTGGGGCGGGGCTGATGGCTCCTAGTGAGGCTGCTGCTCATTCTGGCTGAGCTGGCGCAACCACAACAGGCGATGGTGCAACTGGGCGGCAAAGGAGCGGGCGGCCAGCTCCTCATGGAAGGTCAGAGCGCGTGCGCCCATGCGCACTTTCCAGAGCGTCTGACCTCGCTGTTGCACCCGTTCGATCTCTACATCCATCCCGCTGCCCTCATACCGCATAAAGCAAGAGTAAGCCATAAGGGCAGCGCGCGGGAATGTGTGTCAGTAGACCCACACCTCGACCCGGCGGTTTTTCAGGCGGCCATCGCCTTGATCGTTGGCCGCGACCGGCAGTTCGTCGCCCAGACCGATAATATCGCGGAAGATCACCCCGGCCCTGGCCAGCTCACGGCGTACCGCCATGGCCCGCAGTTTGGACAGCAGCTCGGCCCGCGCCGGATCGGCCTTGGCATCACCAAAACCCACCAGCACCAGTTTGTTGCGCAGCTTGTCCTGCGCCTGCAGGTAACCGAGCAGACGCTGCAGATCGCGATGGGCCTTGCTGTCGAGGGTCGCACTGCCTTCCTGAAAACGGAAGTTGAGGGACAGCCGCTTGGCCTCCTGGGCCAATTGCTGATAAGCCGCAGGCATGCCTGGCTCAACTGCGACCTGCAGGGGCTGCACGGTCTGGGCGATAAAACCGTTCTGTTCGACGATGGCCTGGCCTCTCGGGCTGTGGGCAAACTGGATCAGGGCGCGAGCCCAGGGGTTGTCCTGTGCCGGGCTGGTATAGAGAAACAGGCGGCGCGACAGCGGGTAATCCTCGGTGGCGATCAGGCTGGCGCTGGCTGGCATGGCCTGTGATTCGCCGGCGGCAATGGCCAGGGCGCGGGCCGCGCGAACATAGGGCAGGCCGATAAAACCGATGGCCTGAGGATCGCGGCTGACCTGGTCGGACAGCTCCTCGCTGGACTCGAAACGCTGGGCACCTTGTGCCAGCTGCTTGGCATAAGCTCCCAGCACCAATTCCTGGAAGGTGTCGAAGGTGCCTGAGTTGTCATCACGGGCGTATAGGCGAATGCTGCCGCTGGATCCACCCAGTTGCGCCCAGTCGGTGATCTCCCCGGCAAATATGGCGGCCAGCTGATCGCTGCGTAGGGCCTGCAGCGAATTACTCGGGTGCACGATAATGGCCAGACCATCGAGGGCAATGACGTGTTCGGCCTCGGGGTCCCGCAGGTTGCCCAGCGCCACCAGCTTGGAGGCTTCGGCATCCTTGATGGGCCGCGAAGAGGCCGCCAGCTGCGCTTTGCCCTGATGCAATGCAGTGAAACCGGTACCCGAACCATGGGCTGCAACTTCGACGCTGATGCGCTGACCCTCGCTGTTGACGCCGATCACCCGTTGCTCATTGGCGAGTTCGCCAGCTTCGACGCGGATCGAGTGCAAGCCCTGCTCTTCGAACAGACCCTTGACCAGAGCAGGCCCCAGACGTGCGCCGATGGTATTGGAGCCCTGAATGCGCAGCACCGCATCGCTTGCCGGGATGCTGGCCCAGGCCTGCCAGGGCAGCAAATAGCAGAGAAAGGCGATCAACAGGGCGCTGGTGGTCAACCCCCAGGTTTCGCGGTTGCAGGCGGGTGGCTGGCAGGACATGGGCGGGGCACCTTATAGCTGGAAAGTGCCGCGACCATAAGACAAAAAAGTGACTGAAAGATGACAGCAACCTGGATGTAAAGCCTCTAGTATCGGCTTGTCAGCCCAGCTCAAGCCAGATCGGCGCATGGTCCGAGGGCTTGTCCATGCCGCGCAGCTCGTAGTCGATGCCGGCGTCCTTGAAACGCGCCTGCAGGGCCGCTGTAGCCAGAATCACATCGATACGCAGGCCACGTTTGGGCTCGTCCTCAAAACCGCGGCTGCGGTAATCAAACCAGCTGAACCTGTCGTTTACCTGCGGATTAAGGGCACGGAAGCTGTCCACCAGACCCCAGTTTTTCAGGGTCGCCAGCCACTCGCGCTCTTCCGGCAGGAAGCTGCACTTGCCGGTTTTCAGCCAGCGCAGGCGGTTCGGTTCACCGATGCCGATATCGCAGTCCTCGGGGGAGATATTGATATCGCCCATCACCACCAGGGCCTGCTCGGGGCTGAACTGCTCGTTCAACAGCTGTTGCAGATCGGCATAGAAGCGCTGTTTGGCCGGGAACTTGGTGGGATGGTCACGGCTTTCGCCCTGGGGGAAGTAGCCATTCATCACCGTCACCGGGTTGCCCTGGGCGTCGGCGAAGGTGCCATAGATAAAACGCCGCTGGGCATCCTCGGCATCTCCCGGGAAACCCTTGTGCAGACTCAGGGGGGCCTGCCGCGAGAGCAGCGCCACGCCGTAGTGGCCTTTCTGTCCGTGGTAATGCACCTCATAACCCAGCTGGCGGATCTCTTCGTAAGGGAACTGCTCATCGGCTACCTTGGTTTCCTGCAGGCCAATCACATCCGGCTGGTGCTTGTCGATCAGGGCGGCCAGCTGATGGGGGCGGGCACGCAGGCCATTGATATTGAAGGAGACGATTTTCATCCAGGGCAATCCGAAAGGCTGAGCGGGAAGGGCGGATGCTAGCCGATCGCAGCCCCCGCCGGCCAGCCGCCTGGCGCCCTGCCTGTGGCAGTGCTAACGTGGCTCAAGGTCCCACAATTACAGAAAAACAGAGGTCCGCGAGCATGCCCAACAGAATCGCCGAAGTCCGTCAGCTCGACTCAGGTTATGCCCGCGAGGCCCGCTCGCTGCTCTATCACGCCTATCGCCACGACCCGACTTTCGCCTATCTGTTCGAGGCTGAACGGCCCGGTTATGACCAGCGCGTTCGGGCCACGGTGCGCGAGCTGGTGCAACAGCACTTCAGCGAAGACCTGCCGGGACTGGGCCTGATGATCGACGACCGCCTGATCGGCATGGCCCTGATCGCCCCGCCGCAGCGGCGCATGGATATCACCGAAAGCTGGGCCTGGCGCATGCGCATGCTGCTGACCACCGGCTTTCGCTGCACCAAGCGCTACCTGGAGTACCACGACGCGGTGCTCGCCTGTCTGCCACCGGGCCCTTATCACGTGCTACCGCTGCTCGGTGTGCACCCCGAATTTCAGGGTCAGCACTACGGTGAGCAGTTGCTCGAAGCCCTGCATAACTGGTGCGCCGAGGACGCCAGCTCCCAGGGTGTGGTGCTGGATACCGGCAACGAACACTATCTGAACTTCTATCAACGCCAGGGTTACGAGGAAATTGGCGTGGTGGCGGTGGGGCCGGTGGTAGAGCATGTGTTCTTTCATCCCAATCCGCAACCGGCCGTCAGGGCCAGCGCCTGATGCCGACATAACTGCTGGCGAAAAAACCACGCAGAGGCTCTAGTCGGCCGTGCTAGCATCGCCATATGTCAATGCTTCGCATCTGCAGCACAGGATTGCTGCTTACTGTTTTTTCCTCCGGCCTGCTGGCCGCCGAGGCGCGGCTGCAAGTGCGCGTGCAGCCGGCCGATAGTGCCCTGCGTGACAATATCCAGGCCTATATCGGTACGCTGGGTGAGCGCGATGCCCAGGCTTTGCAGGGTTTTCAGCGGATCGCCGAGCAGCGGGCACTCAAAGCCGCCCAGGCCCTGGGCTATTACCAGGCACTGATCAGCAGTGAAGTCAGCCAAGGCCCACCCGCCACCCTGCGCCTGCGGGTGCAGCCGGGCGAGCCGGTGCGTTTGCATGAGGTACTGCTGCGGATCGATGGCCCGGCTGGGCAACTGGCTGCATTCAGTGCGCCCCAGAGTCGCCAGCTACGTCCAGGCGCCCAACTTAATCATGGCCACTATGAAGCGGCCAAGCGCAGCATACAGAACCAGGCGGCGCGCTATGGCTTCTTTGCCGGCCGCTTTACCCAGCAGAAACTGCTGATCGATCCAGACGCCGGAGTGGCCAGTATCGCTCTGGTCTATGACAGCGGCCCTCGCTACAGGTTGGGCGAGATCCGCTTTGTGGGTGACAGTCAGTTGGATGATGGTTTGCTGGAGCGCCTGCTGCCATTCCAGGCCGACACCCCCTATGACTCCGAGCTGATCAATCAGCTGTATCAGAACCTGCGTTCCAGCGGCTATTTCGAATCGGTGCAGGTGGACGCCAACCCGAGCACTGCTGTGGCCGAACGCATTCCGGTGCAGGTTCAGCTGACCATGCGCAAGCCGCGCAGCGTAGGCTTTGGCCTAGGCGTTTCCACCGATGTGGGGCCCCGTGGCCGGGCCAACTGGACACGTCACTGGGCCAATCCGCAAGGCCACAGCTATGGGGTGGAGATGGAACTGTCGGCGCCACGGCAAAATGTCGGCCTGTGGTACGACATGCCCGGTGATCCACCGCTGACCGACAAGCTGAGAATTGCCGGCGGCTATCAGTTTGAAGACCTGGCCGACAGCGATATCGACAGCCAGCTCCTCACCGTGGGTCCCGAGTGGCACAGCCGCCTGGACAACGGCTGGCAACGGGTCGTGTCGCTGAAATGGCAGCACGAGCAGTATGATTTCGGCGATGACAGTGGTACCAGCACGCTGCTGATGCCCGGGGTCAGTTACTCCCTGCTGCGCAGCGACAGCCAGCTCGATCCCAGCCACGGCTACCGTATCCAGTTCGATCTGGCCGGCGCGTTGCAGGGCGCCTTGTCCGATACCAGCCTGCTGCACGGCAACCTCCAGCTCAAGGGCCTGACCACCCTGGCCACGCGACACCGTTTTCTCGGCCGGGTGCAGTTCGGTGGCACCGAAGCCAGCGGCTTTGCCAATGTGCCGCCGTCGCTGCGCTTCTTTGCCGGTGGTGACCAGAGCGTAAGGGGTTACGACTACCAGAGCCTGTCCCCGGAGAACAGCCGGGGCGATAAGGTCGGCGGTCGCTATCTGTTCGCCGGCAGCCTCGAGTACCAGTACGGCTTTGCCGAGCGCTGGCGCCTGGCGACATTTATCGACCAGGGCAATAGCTTTAATTCGCTGAATTTTCCGACGCTGAAAAGCGCTGTGGGCCTGGGCCTGCGTTGGGTCTCGCCAGTCGGGCCGTTGCGCCTGGACCTGGCCCACGCCCTGGACGATGAGGGTGGCATACGTTTGCACTTTTCCATGGGGCCGGAGCTGTGATTGTGTTGCGCCGCACCTGTCTGGCTCTGATCGCCATATTGCTGCTGGCGCTACTCGGCCTGAGTCTGTTGCTGGGTAACAGCAATGCCAGCCGCTGGGGGCTGCAACAGGTGCCGGGGCTCAGCGTGTCCGGCTTTACTGGGCGCCTGGGTAGCAGCTGGCAGGCCGAACAGCTGGTGTGGCATTCGGGCGAAGATCGCGTTGAACTCAAGGCTGTGCAGATAAGCTGGTCACCTGCCTGCCTGTTACGTCTGCAACTCTGTATTGAACGTCTGCAGGCTGAGCGACTTGAGCTGAATTTTGCCCCCGGCGAATCCGCAGACAGCGAACCTTTCGCGTTGCCCGAACTGTCCTTACCCCTGAGCCTGATGATCCAGCAGGTGCAACTGGGCAGCCTCTGGCTCGCTGACCGTGAACTGCTGCGGGATATCCACCTGGGTGCCGGCTGGACAGGCAAAGGCCTGCAAATCAGCCGCCTGACACTGCGCCAGGATGATCTGCAACTGGATCTGCAAGGTCAGGTCGACCCTCGAGGTGACTGGCCGCTGGAACTGACTGGTCAGCTGCAGTTGCCCGATGTGGATCAGCAAGCCTGGGACCTGGAGCTGCAAATCAGTGGCGATCTGCGTCAGCGCCTACAGCTACTGGTGCAGAGCACTGGTTATCTGGCCGGCCGTCTAACCGGCGAGGTGCAGGCCCTGGTCGAGCACCTGCCCGCACAGTTGAACCTTAAAGTCGACAGTTTCAAGGCCCGCGCCAAACTGCCGGAGAACCTGCGCTTGCAGCAGCTACAACTGAGTGCAGCAGGGGATCTGCAGGCCGGTTACCAAATTGCCGGCACGGCAGGTCTGGGCACAGAGGCCGAGCCAGTTACCCTGGCGCTGCAGGCATTGCTCAATGCCGGCGGCGTGCAACTGCAGCAACTGCGCTTAAGCGCAGAGGCTCAGCAGCAGATTG
>JBFHPI010000030.1:0-13882 GCA_041592855.1 Pseudomonas sp. | reverse complement strand
TGCAGGCGCAGACCGGCGCCGACGTGATCTATGTCATGGCCCCTGACGGCAAGACCCTGGCCGCCTCCAACTGGCACCGTGAGGACAGCTTTGTCGAGCGCAACTTCTCCTACCGCCCCTATTTTCGTGAAGCCCTGGAGGGACGGCCCGGGCGCTTCTTTGGCCTGGGCACCACCTCGGGCAAGCGAGGCTTCTTCTTTGCCTCGGCCATCCGCAAGCAGGCACAAATCATTGGCGTGATGGTGGTCAAGGTCGACCTCGACCATACCGAAACGCTCTGGGGCCAGCGCCCCGAGCAACTACTGGTGACCGACCACCACGGCGTGGTCATCCTCACCTCCAGCCCCGAGTGGCGCTTTCACGCCACCCGCATACTGGACAATGTCGAGCGCGCCGCCATCGCCTCGACCCAGCCCTATCGCATCCAGGCGCCGCCGCCACTGCGCCTCAACGAAGGTGACTGGGTGCGCCAGCAGCGTGAACTGCCGGAGATCGGCTGGACGGTCAATATCCTCACCCCCCATCACTTGCTTGACCGCCCGGTGCGTACCGTCGTGCTGGCCGGTGGCGGTACCCTGCTGCTGCTGATACTGCTGCTCGGCCTGCTGATGCAGCGCCGCCGCCACTACCTGGAACGCATCGCCCTGGACGCCCGCGCCCGCGCCGAGCTGGAACAACGGGTAGCCGAACGCACCGCCGATCTTCAGCACCTCAACCAGCGTCTCAAGCAGGAGGTGCTGGAGCGCGAACAGGCTCAACAGGAACTGGTGCGCGCCCAGGACGAGCTGGTTCAGGCCAGCAAGCTGTCGGCCCTGGGCACCATGAGCGCCAGCATCAGCCATGAGCTCAACCAGCCTCTGGCGGCCATCCGCAGCTACGCCGACAACGCCGGGGTGCTGCTCGACCATCAGCGCCATGACGATGCCCGCGCCAACCTCAAGCTGATCAGCCAGCTGACCGAGCGCATGGCCTCGATCATCACCCACCTGCGCGCCTTCGCCCGGCGCGACCGCCATGCCCCGGAAAGCGTGGCCCTGCAACCGGCCCTGGACGATGCCCTGGCCATGCTGGCCAAGCGTCGTCAGGCCCTCCAGGTGGAGCTGATCCGCGACCTGCCCGAGGCCACCCTGTGGGTACAGGCCGGCGAAACCCGCCTGCGCCAGGTGCTCGGCAACCTGTTGGCCAACGCACTCGATGCCCTGAGTGAGGTGGCGCCACCACGGCGCCTGTGGCTGAGCAGCCGTCAGGACGGTGACTGCATCGAACTGCTGCTGCGCGACAACGGCCCGGGATTTTCTGCCGAGGCCCTGGCCCGGGCCCGTGAGCCCTTCTTCACCACCAAGACCAGCGCCCAGGGCCTGGGCCTGGGCCTGGCCATCTGCGAAAGTCTGATGCGCGCCCTGGGCGGCGAGTTGCTGCTGGCCAACCACCCAGAGGGCGGCGCCCTTCTATGCCTGCGCCTGCGTATCAGCGATAACGGCATTCAGCCTCAGTCGCCGGAGGATTTCCCCCTATGAACCCATTCGACGCCCACAGCCAGGTGCTGCTGATCGACGACGACGCCCATCTGCGCCAGGCCCTGGCCCAGACCCTCGACCTGGCCGGCCTCAAGGTC
Source organism: Pseudomonas sp. (assembly GCA_041592855.1). Taxonomy (GTDB): domain Bacteria; phylum Pseudomonadota; class Gammaproteobacteria; order Pseudomonadales; family Pseudomonadaceae; genus Aquipseudomonas. The sequence goes on along the minus strand of JBFHPI010000030.1, from coordinate 12,267 downwards.
TGCAGCCTGGCCGATGCCCGCGACCTGGCACCGCGCATCCCGCGGGACTGGCCGGGGGTGGTGGTCAGCGATATCCGTATGCCCGGTATCGACGGCCTGCAATTGCTGCAGCAACTGCACGAACAGGACCCGGAACTGCCGGTGCTGCTGATCACCGGCCATGGTGATGTGCCTTTGGCGGTGCAGGCCATGCGTGCCGGCGCCTACGACTTTCTCGAGAAGCCCTTCGCCAGCGACGAGCTGCTGGCCAGCGTGCGCCGCGCCCTGGACCTGCGCCGTCTGGTGCTGGATAACCGCAGCCTGCGCCTGGCCCTGAGTGATCGCAACACCCTGGCCGCGCGCCTGATCGGCCAGTCGCCAGCCATGCAGCGTCTGCGCGAACAGCTCGGTGCCCTGGCCGGGATCGGCGCCGACGTGCTGATCCTCGGCGAAACCGGTGCCGGCAAGGAGGTCGTCGCCCGCGCCCTGCACGACCTGTCTAGCCGGCGTAACGGCCCCTTTGTCGCCATCAACGCCGGCGCCCTGGCCGAGTCGGTAGTGGAAAGCGAGCTGTTCGGCCATGAGCCCGGCGCCTTTACTGGCGCGCAAAAGCGCCGCATTGGCAAGTTCGAGTTCGCCAACGGCGGCACCCTGTTTCTCGACGAGATCGAGAGCATGAGCCTGGAGGTGCAGGTCAAGCTGCTGCGCCTGCTGCAGGAACGCATGGTCGAACGCCTTGGTGGCAACCAGCTGATCCCCCTGGATATCCGGGTGATTGCCGCGACCAAGGAAGACCTGCGCCAGGCCGCCGATGCCGGGCGTTTCCGCGCCGACCTCTACTACCGCCTCAACGTCGCGCCACTGCGCATCCCGCCGTTGCGCGAGCGCGGTGAGGACGCCCTGCTGCTGTTCCAGCACTTTGCCGAAGCAGCCACCGAGCGCCACGGCCTATCGCCTCGCGCCCTGCAGCCCCAACAGAGCGCGGCGCTGTTGCGACACAGCTGGCCGGGCAACGTGCGCGAACTGCAGAACGCCGCCGAACGCTTTGCCCTGGGCCTGGATCTCGATCTGGATCAGCAAGCCGCGTCTACCCCGAATGAGACCGGCGCAACCGATGGCAGCGGTCTTAACGCCCAGGTCGAGGCCTTCGAACGCAGCCTGATCCAGGCCGAGATGGCCCACCCACACCCATCCTTGCGCAGCCTGGCCGAGGCCCTGGGCCTGCCGCGCAAGACCCTGCACGACAAACTGCGCAAACACGGCCTGAGCTTTGGCGAAGCTGGCGGGAGCTCGCCCGATACCCTCGACTAGCTGGCGGATTTCCGCCAAGCCCACCTGACCCAGCCCTCCTCGAACCCCGGCGTGCCCTGCGCCGGCCCTTCAAGCACGGCCCTTTGCGGCCATCCTCAAGACCCTTTCGCGTACTGGCATGGCGGTTGCTCTAGCCCTGCTCAGGCGAATGCCAGCCCAGCAGCTCGACTGATCCCATTCAGCGCCCGCAGGGCCTCGCCCGGAACCGGCGCCACCGCGCCTTAAACGCGAAACAAGAATAAGAGGAAGCTTCCATGTTCAATTCCACTGCCAAGGCCCTGGTCTGCGCCCTGACCTTCGGCATTGCCGGCCTGGCCCAGGCCGCCGAGCCGAAGCCGGCCGCACCGATCGTGATCAAGTTCTCCCATGTGGTGGCCGAACACACGCCCAAAGGCCAGGGTGCCCTGCTGTTCAAACAGCTGGCCGAAGAACGCCTGGGCGACAAGGTGCGCGTGGAGGTTTACCCCAACTCCTCGCTGTTCGGCGACGGCAAGGAAATGGAAGCGCTGCTGCTCGGCGACGTGCAGATCATCGCCCCGTCCCTGGCCAAGTTCGAGCACTACACCAAGCAGATCCAGATCTTCGACCTGCCCTTCCTGTTCGACGACATGGCCGCCGTGGATCGCTTCCAGAAGAGCGAAGCCGGCCAGAGCCTGCTGACCTCCATGCAGGACAAGAACATCACCGGCCTGGGCTACTGGCATAACGGCCTCAAGCAGCTGTCGGCCAACAAACCATTGCGTGAGCCCAAGGACGCCCGCGGCCTGAAGTTCCGCGTGCAGGCTTCCGCCGTGCTCGAAGAGCAGTTCAAGGCCGTGCGCGCCAACCCGCGCAAGATGAGCTTCGCCGAGGTTTACCAGGGCCTGCAGACCGGCGTGGTCAACGGTGCCGAGAACCCCTACTCGAATATCTACAGCCAGAAGATGCATGAGGTGCAGCAGTACATCACCGAGTCCAATCATGGCCTGCTCGACTACATGGTGATCACCAACAGCAAATTCTGGGACGGCCTGCCGGCAGACGTACGCAGCGAGCTGAGCCAGATCATGGCCGAGGTCACCGTGGAGGTGAACAAGCAGGCCGACACCCTTAATCAGGGCGACAAGCAGCGCATCCTCGAGGCCGGCAGCACCGAGATCATCGAACTGACCCCGGAGCAGCGCGCCCAGTGGCGTGAAGCCATGCAGCCGGTGTGGAAGAAATTCGAGGGTGAAATCGGCGCCGATCTGATCAAGGCCGCCCAGGCCGCCAACCAGTAGGGTGGATTAAGGCGCCTGCGACGATACCCATCGCCCCGAGCCGATGGGTATCGCTAGGCTCAACTCATCCTACCCGCCGCGCCCACCTAGGTGCGCGGCGGCTCTGTACCCGGCAACCCTGCGAGAGGTTGCCCGTGCGCTGTCCACTCCCCCCTGGAGACGCTAACGATGAACGCCTTGCGGCACATCTGGGATCGCTTCGAGGAAGGCTTTATCGCCTTTCTGCTGGCGACCATGACGCTGATCACCTTCGTCTACGTGATCCTCAACAATTTCTACACCCTGTTCTACTGGCTGGGTGACCACTTCGGTGGCAATGAAACCCTGCTGGCCATTGGTGACTTTATCCTCGACCTGGCCCAGGCCATGACCTGGAGCAACGCCCTGACCAAGGCCCTGTTCGGCTGGCTGATCTTCTTCGGCCTGGCCTACGGCGTACGCACCGCCGGGCATATCGGCGTGGACGCCCTGGTCAAGCTGGCCAGCAAACCGGTGCAACGCATCATTGGCATCATCGCCTGCCTGTGCTGCCTGGGGTATGCCGGGCTGATCAGCGTGGCCAGCTACGACTGGGTCAGCACCCTGTTCAAGGCCGGTATCGGCGCCGAAGACCTCGGTCACTTCGGTGTGATGCAGTGGCATATCGCCCTGATCGTGCCATTCGGCTACGCCATGGTGTTTATCCGTTTCCTGGAAATCTTCATCCGCATCCTGCGCAACCAGCAGACCGGCCTGGGCCTGGCCGATGAAGCCGGTGACGCGCTGAAGGTCAACGAGGAGCACAAAGCATGACCATCCTGTTCCTCTTCCTGCTGCTTTTTCTGCTGATGTTTATCGGCGTGCCGGTGGCGGCCTCGCTCGGCCTGGCCGGCTCCATCACCATCATGCTGTTCAGCCCGGACTCGGTGCGCTCCCTGGCGATCAAGCTGTTCGAGACCAGCGAGCACTACACCCTGCTGGCCATTCCGTTCTTCCTGCTGTCCGGCGCCTTTATGACCACCGGCGGCGTGGCCCGCCGGCTGATCGACTTCGCCAACGCCTGCGTCGGCCATATCCGCGGCGGCCTGGCCATCGGTGCGGTCATGGCCTGCATGCTGTTCGCGGCGTTGTCCGGCTCCAGCCCGGCCACTGTGGCGGCGGTGGGCTCCATCGCCATTGCCGGGATGGTGCGCTCCGGTTACCCCCAGGCGTTCGGCGCCGGTATCGTGTGCAACGCCGGCACCCTGGGCATCCTGATCCCGCCGTCGATCGTCATGGTGGTGTACGCCGCTGCCACCGAGCAGTCGGTGGGCAAGCTGTTTATGGCCGGGGTGATCCCGGGCGTGCTGCTCGGTGTGGTATTGATGGTGGCGATCTATGTCGTCGCACGGATCAAGAACCTGCCCGCCCTGCCACGGGCCAGCTTCCGCGAATGGCTGCGCTCGGCCCGCGAGGCCATCTGGGGCCTGTCGCTGATGCTGATCATCCTCGGCGGCATCTACAGCGGCATGTTCACCCCTACCGAGGCGGCCGCCGTGGCGGCGGTTTACGCCGGCTTCGTCGCCCTGTTTATCTACAAGGATCTGACCTGGCGCGAGTGCCCCAAGGTGCTGCTGGAGTCCGGCAAGCTGACCATCATGCTGATGTTCATCATCGCCAACGCCATGCTCTTCGCCCATGTACTGACCACCGAGCAGATCCCCCAGACCATTACCGCCTGGGTGATCGAGATGGGCCTGCAGCCCTGGCAGTTCCTGCTGGTGGTGAACATCGTGCTGCTGATTGCCGGTGCCTTTATGGAGCCCTCGGCGATCATCCTGATCCTCGCCCCGATCCTCTTCCCCATCGCTATCCAGCTGGGCATCGACCCCATCCACCTGGGCATCATCAGGGTGGTGAACATGGAGATCGGCCTGATCACCCCACCGGTGGGGCTCAACCTGTTCGTCACCTCGGCGGTTACCGGCATGCCGCTGACCTCAGTGGTGAAGGCGGCCTGGCCGTGGCTGATGCTGCTGATCAGCTTCCTGATGGTGATCACCTATATCCCGGCGGTGTCCCTGGCCCTGCCGACCTGGCTGGGTATGACCTGACAGCAACTCCCTGCGCAGTTTTTTCGCCCGGCCTTGTGCCGGGCTTTTTTATGGTTTTTCGCGGATTCCTAGCAAAGCCTCTATTAATACCGGACTGGCAACTAGGTGTGTGCTGATGATGAATTGGCACTATTCATTACCGGGTTGTTTGATCTGATGGGTTTCGCCCCTTACGGGCGACTTACTTTCTTTGCTTGTGCAAAGAAAGTAAGCAAAGAAACACACCCCGCCATCCGGCCCTGCGCTTCGCTCCGGGTTCCCTCGCTCCATCACCGCTCCAGGGGTACGCCGCGAAGGGCCATCCTTGGCCCATCGCGGCTCTCGCGGCATCCATGCCGCGGGGCCCCTTACGCGGCGATTTCACTCGGCCTCCTGATGGGGACTTGGGCGTCGTCTGTGCCATTGCAGTTAAAGAGCAGAAGCAAAAGCAAAAACTACAGACGCCACTCAGTGTGTGCTGGAGAGAATTTTGCAGGCTCGCGACCCGGTCCCGTCAGGAGGCCGAGTGGAGGTGTTGCGCAGGGGGACGAGCCGCAGGGATGCGGTGAGAGGCTTAAAGGGCCAGGGATGGCCCTTGTAAGCCGGCCCCCGGAGCAGCACCGGAGCGAGGGGAGTTTCGCGTAGCGAAACCCGGATGTCGGGTGCCCTTCTCTTTGGTTACTTTCTCTTGGGCAAGCAAGAGAAAGTGACGCGCCCGTGAGGGGCGCAACCCAAACGCTCAGCACACGCGATAACCTTCCATACCACGCCATGCGCCGCACCACATACAAACTTGCCAGTCCGGTATCAAGCCCTCTCCGGCCACGGCCCCCGGCGCATTGCTCACCCCGTCGCCCGAATGCCTGAGCCATAGCCGCCCCTGCTACACTGCGCACCATTTTGCTGACCAGGCCCGTCCCGTGACCGCTACCGCCTTTGCTTCCCTGCCCCTGTCCGCCGCCATGCTGGCCAACCTTGAGTCCCTCGGTTACCACGAGATGACCCCGATCCAGGCCCAGAGCCTGCCGGTGATGCTCAAGGGCCTGGACCTGATTGCCCAGGCCAAGACCGGCAGCGGCAAGACCGCGGCCTTCGGCATCGGCCTGCTCAACCCGCTCAACCCACGCTACTTCGGCTGCCAGGCTCTGGTGCTGTGCCCGACCCGCGAGCTGGCCGATCAGGTGGCCAAGGAGCTGCGCCGTCTGGCGCGCGCTGCCGACAACATCAAGATTCTCACCCTCTGCGGCGGCGTGCCCTTCGGCCCGCAGATCGGCTCCCTGGAGCACGGCGCGCAGATCATCGTCGGCACGCCGGGGCGCATCCAGCAGCACCTGAGCAAGGGCACCCTGAAGCTTGATGGGCTCAACACCCTGGTGCTGGACGAAGCCGACCGCATGCTCGACATGGGTTTCTACGACAGCATCGCCGACATCATCGGCCAGACCCCGAGCCGCCGGCAGACCCTGCTGTTCTCCGCCACCTACCCGGTCGGGATCAAGCAGCTGTCGGCGACCTTTATGCGTGACCCGCAGCAGGTCAAGGCCGAGGCCCTGCATGATGACAGCCAGATCGAGCAGCGTTTCTACGAGATTGCCCCGGAGCAGCGCATGGACGCCGTGGTCAAGCTGCTGGCCAGCTTTCGCCCGCAATCCTGTGTGGCCTTCTGCTTTACCAAGCAGCAGTGCCAGGAACTGGTCGAGCACCTGAGTGCCAAAGGCATTTCGGCCGCCGCCCTGCAGGGTGATCTGGAGCAACGCGAGCGTGATCAGGTGCTGGCAATGTTTGCCAATCGCAGCCTGTCGGTGCTGGTGGCCACCGATGTGGCGGCCCGCGGCCTGGATATCGATGCCCTGGATATGGTGATCAATGTCGAACTGGCGCGCGATGCCGAGATTCATATCCACCGCGTCGGCCGCACCGGTCGTGCCGGCGAGAAGGGCCTGGCCCTGAGCCTGGTGGCCCCGGCCGAGGGCCACCGCGCCCAGGCCATCGAGGATCTGCAGAAGGCGCCGCTCAACTGGCAGCCCCTGGACGCGCTCAAGGCCAAGGCTGGAGAGCCGCTGCAGGCACCGATGGTGACCCTGTGTATCGGCGCCGGGCGCAAGGATAAGCTGCGCCCCGGCGATATTCTCGGGGCACTGACGGGCGAGGCGGGTATCGCCGGAACCCAGGTGGGCAAGATCGCCCTCTTCGACTACCAGGCCTATGTGGCAGTTGACCGTAGCGTGGCCAAGCAGGCCCTCAAACGTCTGAGCGAAGGCAAGATCAAGGGGCGCAGCCTGCGGGTACGCGCCCTATAGTGTTAACAGGCTGCTGAGCGGCGGCCGCCAAGCGAGGAGCAGCCCATGCGCAATATCCTGGTGGTGGAAGACAGCCCTCTGGTGCTGAAGATTCTGGAGCACCTGTTCCGCAAGGAACCGAGCTTCCAGCCGATTTTCTGCGCCAGCCTGGACGAAGCCCGGGTGATGCTGGAAACCTCCGCCAGCCTGTTCTTCGCCGCCATCGTCGATCTCAACCTGCCGGACGCACCGGACGGTGAAATCGTCGATCTGGTGATGGGCTACAGCCTGCCCTGCATTGTGCTCAGCGGCAGCTACAACGAGCAGCGTCGCGACCAGATGCTGCTCAAGGGCGTGGTCGACTATGTGCTCAAGGAAAGCCAGCACTCCTACGAATACGCCTTCCGCCTGCTGCATCGCCTGGAAAACAACAGCCAGGTGAAGATCCTGATCGCCGAGGACAGCGAGGCCACCCGCCATTACATCCGCAATGTGCTGACTCCGCACCGCTACCAGATCATCGATGCCTGCGATGGCGACGAGGCGCTGCGCATTCTGCGTGAACAGCCGGATATCGACCTCCTGCTGGTGGACCACAGCATGCCGGGCATGAGCGGCTTCGAACTGGTCAAGCTGCTGCGGCAGAAGATGAAGCGCCACGAGCTGATCATTCTCGGCCTGTCCGCCGACGCCAAGGGTTCGCTCAGCGCCATGTTTATCAAGCACGGTGCCGACGATTTCCTGCGCAAGCCGTTCTGTCCGGAAGAGCTCAACTGCCGGGTGATGTCGACCCTGGAACGCCGCGACCTGATGCGCGCACTCAAGCAGGCCGCGCAGTTCGACGCCCTTACCGGGCTGAACAACCGCCGCGCCTTCTACGAGCATGGCCAACAGCTGTTCGCCCAGGCCAAAGCCGGAGGGCGCGACCTGAGCGTGGCGATGATCGATCTGGACCACTTCAAACGGATCAATGACGAGCATGGCCATGCCAGCGGCGACGCGGCCCTGGTCACCTTCGCTAAAGCCTTCGGCGCCACCTTTCCCGACGCCCTGCTGGGCCGCCTGGGCGGTGAGGAATTTGCCATGCTCAGTCAGCAGGACGCTGAAGCCCTGAGCGACAGCCTGAACCAGTTGCGCAGCCAGTGCGCCAGCCTCAAGTACGCAGCCGGGGCGCCACCGCTATGCTTTAGCGCGGGCATCCACCAGGGCGCCCCGGACGACCTGGAAAGCGCCCTGCACCAGGCCGACATGCGCCTGTACCAGGCCAAGAAGGCCGGCCGCGGGCGCAACTGCTGGCAATAGCTATAAACCGTGGCGCTGAAAAATCTGCGCATAGCTGCCATCGCTGCGCATGTCTTCAATCGCCTGGTTGAAGGCTTCGACAATGGCTTTGTGCCGCGCATGCCGGCGGCTGACCAGAATATGCAGACCTCTTTCGCTCAGGGGCTGCGGCAGGAATTCCAGCTGGTCAGCAATGCCTGCCAGACTGCGGCTCAGGTGATAGCGCGCCACCAGCTCATCCTCCAGGGTCAGCTGCACCCGCCGCGCCTGCAGCATGCGGGCCCCCACGACAAAGCCGAGTACCCCGACCTTGGCTAGGCGACTGTCCTGATCAAACTCGCTGGCATAGGCATAGCCGCGCACCACGGCAATCCGGTAGGGGTACAGATCCGCCAGCTGGTGAAACTGGATCTGACTGTCCTTGCGCTGCAAAAAGCGGATGCGATTGGTCAGATAGGGCTGCGAGTAATAGCCAAAGCCGAGCCGCTCATCGCTGTACCAGGCGCTGATCAGCACATCGTAGGTGCCCCGTTTCACCCCCTGCAAGGCCCGCTCCCAGGGCACCTGCACATAGCGGGTGGCATAGCCGGCACGGCTCAGGGCAGAGGCCACCAGATCGGAGGCCAGGCCGTTGTTCAGCAGGGTCGCATCATTGAAGGGTGGCCAGGGATCCGCAACCAGACGCAGGGGCGGCTCGGCACCAGCACCCAGGGGCACCAGCCAGGCCAAGGGCAACAACCAGCAAGCCAACCGACTCATCCATGTACTCTCCATGTCACAGAGCCTCAGCCTAGTGCAGAAAGCTTACTGCTGCGCCTGGCATGACGATCAGGCTTAACTATTCTCACAAGACTCCGATAACACGATGAACACCGCCAAAAGGCCACCGCCATGCGCATCAAGTCAAAACTGCTGCTCAGCTTTATGGTTGCAACCCTGATCCCGGTTCTGATCGTGGCCCTGCTGACGATTCGTAATGTCACGAACCAGGCCAAGGACAACTTCCTTGTCTCCAGCAGCCTGGACATGCAGCTGATCAACAACAGCTTCGCCACCTTCTTTGACTCGGTGGGCTACACCGTATCAGCCTTGGCGGAGTATCCCGCGGTGCGGGATACCCAGGCCGGCGAGCTGAGCACCTATTTTGGTGAAGCTCGCAAGCCGGGTCAGGTGGCCACGGCCAATGGCGGGCGCGAGAAGCAGATCTTCGATTATTTCTCCAGCATCGGCGCCAATAACCCCACCTTCGGTTACGTCTATATGAGCGATACCCAGGGTGGCTATGTGGAGTGGCCCGGCACCGGTGATTACGGCGACTGGGACCCGCGCAAGCGCGAGTGGTACAGCATCGGGCGAGACGCCAATTTCACCCTGGGACGCCGCGACGGCTATTACTGGGAGCCGGATGACGCGGTCTATGTTTCAGTGCTCAAGGGATTCAAGGACAACGCCAACCAGTTTGCCGGGGTGGTGGCGGTGGACGTGTCGCTCAAGGCGCTCACGGACATGGCGCAGAAGGTGCGTTTCGGCGAAACCGGTTTTCTGGTGCTGGTGGAAGGCAGCGGCACCGTGCTGGTCGACGGCCTGCAGCCCGGCAACAACTTCAAGAAAATCAGCGAACTGCCCGGCGAGCACTTTGCGCGCATCGGCAATACCGGGAGCGGTCTGGTTGAGGTGGAGATAGATGGAGTGGCGTATATGGCCAACGTCTACACCTCACCCGAGCTGGGCTGGAAATTTGTCGGTTTCAAACAGGCCGACGAGATTTACGCGAGCGCCCGCGAATTGTCCTGGATCACCCTGGTCGTCTGCGTGGTGCTGGTGCTGGGCTTCGGGCTTGCAGGGGTGGTCATTGCCAACCGCATCGTCAACCCGATCAACCTGGTCAAGGAAGGGCTGCGCACCATTGCCCAGGGCGAGGGCGACCTGACCCGCCGCCTGGCCCTGCTCAGCGAGGATGAAACCGGCGAACTGGCCAAGTGGTTCAATCAATTTATCGAATCCACCCAGGGCATGATTCGGGTGATCAAGGACAATGCCATCAGCATGCATGAGGTGTCGGCCAATACCAACGCCCGCACCACCGCCATGACAGCGACCCTGCAGGGTCAGTTGAGCGCCGTGGAGCAGATCGTCACGGCCGTGACGCAAATGTCTTCGGCGGCCAACGAAGTGGCCAAGACTTGCGTACGCACGGCTGACGTGGCCGAGCAGGGGCTCAAGGCCACCTGCGATGGCAAAGAGGTGATCGGCCGCAGCATCGCCGGCGTCAACAACCTCGGCAGCAGCATCAAACGCTCCAGTCAGGTGATTCAGGAACTGGAGAAAGAGACGGTCAATATCAACAACATCCTCTCGACCATCCAGCAAATTGCCGAACAGACCAACCTGCTGGCCCTCAATGCCGCCATCGAGGCTGCCCGCGCGGGCGAGCAGGGCCGCGGTTTTGCCGTGGTGGCCGACGAGGTGCGCAACCTGGCCAAACGCACCCAGGATTCGACCGGGGAGATCAACAATATCCTCAATCTGCTGGTCAGCCGGATCAAGGAAGTAACCGTCACCATGGATCAGAGCCTTAGCGAGTCAGGCAGAGCCAGCAGCCTGTCCGACGAGGTCCTGGCCGCCTTTGAAAGCATCGAAAGCAATGTCCAGATGATCCGCGACATGACCACGCAGATTGCCACCGCCACGGAAGAGCAGCACCTGGTCACCGAGGAGATCAACCAGAACATCGTGGCCATCAACGATGGGGTCGCGCAGATATCCGCCCAGGCCGCCGAAGTGGAAGGCTACGCCCAGGAGCAGAGCAACCTGAGCGGCGAACTGAAGCAACTGGTGGTGCGCTTTCGCACGGAGTAAAGGCCGACGCCAGCGGCGCCATACGCCAACGACCCCGAGTATGGCCTTCCGCCCTGGGCCATTGCCCCGCCTGCCCCATGAAAGCCTGTGGGGGCTGGGGTAAGATTCGCCTCCCTTGCCGCGCCGCGGCATGGCCAGCGGATCGAGGACAACAGCGTGGTCGAAACAGATGTGGTGATAATCGGCGCCGGCGCCGCCGGACTGATGTGTGCGGCCAGTGCGGCAGCGCGCGGACGCCGGGTCTTGCTGCTGGACCACGCCAACAAGGCCGGCAAGAAGATCCTTATGTCCGGCGGCGGGCGCTGCAACTTCACCAACCTGTACTGCGAGCCGAGCAATTTCCTTTCGGCAAACCCGCACTTCTGCAAATCCGCCCTGGCCCGCTACACCCAGTGGGATTTTCTCGCCCTGGTGGGCAAGTACGCCGTGCCCTACCATGAGAAAAAACTGGGCCAGCTGTTCTGCGACCACAAGGCCAGCGACATCCTCGAGATGCTGCTCGGCGAATGCGAGCAGTCCGGCGTGCAGCTGCACCTGAACACCTCGGTCAGTCAGATCGACAAGGTGGAAGGTGGCTACCGCCTGCACAGCAGCCTGGGCGAGCTGCACTGCCAGTCGCTGGTAATCGCCACCGGCGGCCTGTCGATCCCGACGCTGGGCGCCACAGGTTTCGGCTACCAGGTGGCGCAGCAGTTCGGCCATCAGCTGTTGCCGACCCGCGCCGGCCTGGTGCCCTTTACCCTCACCGACCCGCAGCTCAAGGCCCTTTGCACTGCGCTGTCCGGCACCTCGGTGGAGGACTGTGTGGTCAGCTGCAACGGTCAGAGCTTCAAGGAAAATATCCTGTTCACCCATCGCGGTCTTTCCGGCCCGGCGATTTTGCAGATTTCCTCCTTCTGGCAACCCGGTGACACCCTGCATATCGACCTGCTGCCGCATATCGACCTGCCCGAGTGGCTGGCCGAGCAGCAGCGCGTACGGCCCAACAGCGAACTGAAAACCCTGCTCGGCGAGCTGTTTACCAAGAAGATGGCCGGCCTGCTGGTGGACGACTGGTTCACCAACAAACCCGTGAAGCAGTACACGCCGGCCGAGCTCAAAACCATTGCCCAGCGTCTGCACGACTGGCAACTGGTGCCGGCGGGCACCGAGGGCTACCGCACCGCCGAGGTGACCCTGGGCGGCGTCGACACCCGTGAGGTGTCGTCCAAGACCCTGGAGTCGCTGAAATCGCCGGGGCTGTATTTT
>JBFHPI010000029.1:0-14435 GCA_041592855.1 Pseudomonas sp. | reverse complement strand
TGGCTCAGCGGTTCAATCACCACAGATTCACGCAACGGCATGGCCGTAACGGGCTGGGTGATATTGACGGTACCGGGTGCAGGCGCCTTGGTTTCCACCGTCTCGGTAAACCCCCACACACCAATCAGACTGCCTACCAGAATTTCAATCATGCGCCAGGCCAACTCCAAGTACCCGAAAACTGCCGGGGAAATTTTTAACGTCGCGCAGCGACGGCCCACGCCAGGGTCTGCAGAGCCGCAAAAGCAAAAGTCTTATCGAGCGCAGATCGATAAGACTTTTGCCGGTACAGACTACAGCTTGAACTTAGTGACCCCAGACCTTGATGGTGGTGCCAGCCATGTTCATGTCATTAACCGCCAGGGAGCCGATGCTCGCAGCAGAGGTGTCACCTACCTTGATCGCGCCTACGCTGAGCTGACCGGTGATGGTCGGCAGGCTGATCTGCAGTTGCTGGGTGCCGCTACCGTTGGTCACGACGTCAACCATGACCGGAGCATTGTCATCAATGTTGAAACCGGTGAAGGCGATGGTTTCCAGGCGCAGGGAGCCGCCATTGGCATCGTTATCGGTGTAGACCACACTGCCGATGGTGCCGTTGAAGCTACCGGAGATGCTGATGCCGTCCTGACCGGTTACGGTCGCCAGAGCGCCATCATCCAGGGCCTGCATCTCGGCCTGAGCCATAAACGGAACAGCCAGAACAGCGGTAGCCAGAGCCAGTTGCTTGAGGGTTTTCATTGTTGTTTTCTCCACAGATCACTATTGGGGTGTTCCCGGCACGCAGCAGATAAATCCCGTTATCCACAACTTAAGCGGCTCGCGCCCTGACCAGGTCCAACGCTGCTTCCCTAGTCGCGCCGGGCTGGAATCGTGAAGCAGTAGCTTCTCGTCCTGGAGCCTAAGTTACTGACCCGCCCCCTCACTGCCAGCCCATCCAAGGGATGGAGCGCTCTGGCCCAGGCATCCGCCTTTAGGCATTGCTCAACAATCCCAGACTCTTGCCCTTGAGCACGGCCTGAGTCCGGCTGCGCACCCCCAGCTTGGCGAACAGGTTATGCAGGTGCCACTTGATCGTGGCTTCGGATAAATGCACCGCCTGAGCAATATCGCGATTGGACAGGCCCGCAGCCACAAAGCGCAAAATCTCCCGCTCCCTATTGCTAACATCCTGATTCTCATCAATTTTCTCAGAATCTACATTCAACCTCCGGCACTGCTCGCGCAACTGCTCGCGCAGCCCCTGCCAATGGTTCAACTGCCTCGGCTCCGCTTCCAGCCAGGCCTCCAGCAACGGCAGCAGCCACAAGGCATCATCCAGGAACAGGCGCCGATAACCGCTGCCCCAGGCATCCGTCAGGGTTTTCTCCAGGGCTGCAAAGGCCTTTTCACTGTTACCTTTGCGCCAATACGCCACAGAAAGTAACAGCATCAGCCGCAAGCGCCGGTCCCTGTGGTGCTGCGCCGTCTGTTTGGCCAGGCAGGCCTCCAGCACACCCTGGGCCTTGTCGGCACGCCGCTCGGCCAAGGCCAGACGCGCCTCGGCCAGGGCCTGAATCATTTCCGCATCGGCAAAACGTCCGGCCGGCATCACCGCCAGATGTTGCTGCAGTTGCAGGCAGATACGCTCGGCATCGCTGGCATGGCGCAACCAGAGGAGGAACTGCACCTTGCAGCCCATGCCCAGGGCATACACCCGTTCATAGCCCGGCCCTTGCAGGCTGGATAACCATTCATCCAGCTCCACCAGGGCTTGCTCGGCCTCACCTGCAAAGAAACGCGCCTTGGCCATGACCAACTTGCCGCGGCTGATCAACTCGATGGGCGTGGCAACATCGCGCCAGGTAGTGGCCAGGGGTAACTCGGTGAGAATCGCGGCATGGCGATCCTGTTCATAAAGCAGATCCGCATAAGCCAGGGCCAAGGGGCCGCCGACCCGACTGCGTCGACCGAACACCCGCTCCACCTCGGCCCGAGCCCGCTCGGCCTGCTGACAACCCTGCTCGGGCTGCCCCACCTCCTTGCAAATCAGCGCCTGAATCAGGCTCACCACCGCCTGCAGATAGGCGCTGTCCTGCTGACGCAGGCTGTCCTCGGCCACGGCAATCGATTTACCGGCCTGGCCATATTCCCCCAGCAAGGCAAAGGCTGCAGCCTGGACACAGGACAGGCTGGCGCGGAATATCGGTTGATTTTCCGGCACCAAGGCCAACCAATGTCGCGCCACCTTGAGGCAAGCCTCCAGCTTGTCCTGGTAGAGCAGCACCAACGCCTTGAGCACCTGAGCCACCGCCAGCAACATGGCCAGACCGAAGTGCATCGGCTGGCCACGGCCTTGCAAAAGACGGGTACTGACATCCTCGATCAGCGCCTCGGCCTCGGCATACCGCTGTTCAAACGCCAGCTGCCAGGCATAGAAAATCTGGAATACCGGGTACTCGCGCATCACCTCGGCGGGAATATCCTTGAGAATGGCCAGAATCCCGTAAACCCGGTTGGCCGCAATCAGATTGGCCCCCTGGCGTTCCAGCAGGCCGGCGGCAAAGCTGTAGTCACGCGCACGCAGGGCATATTTGGCCGACTTGTCATACAGCTCATGGTGTTCGCACCAGCGCGCCGCTGCATGCAACAGGTTGCCGCTGTCGCCCTGCCGGGCCAGACGGCCCTGGAGGAACTCGGCGAACAGATGATGGTAGCGAAACCAGGTACCCTGCTCGTCCAGACCGATCAGAAACAGTTGCTCCTTGTGCAAGCGCTGCAGCATCTGCTCGGCGTCGCTACGCCCGGTCAGGGCATTGCACAGCTCGGCATTGAACTCATCGAGCACCGAGGTCTGGTCGAGAAAACGCTGCTGATCAGCCGGCAGACTGTCGAGCACATCCTCGGCCAGGTAGTCGGCGATATCCCGCTCCGTGCCGGAGAGGCCGGCCAGAAACGCCGTGCGATCCGGATGCCGAACCAGGGCCAGGGCCACCAGATGCAGGGCGGTGATCCAGCCTTCGGTGCGACCATAGAGCTGCGCCAACTCGGCATCGCTTAGGGCAATAGCCTTGAGCTCATGGAAATAGGTGCGCGTTTCTTCGCGGGTCAGGCGCAGATCATCGGCCTTGATCCACAGGGCCCAGGGCGCATCGGCCGATTGCGCTTCGAGAAAGCTCGGCTGATAACGGCTGCTGCCGATCATCCGCACATTGGCCGGTGCGCGGGTCAGGAAATAGTGGATCAGCGCCCCCAGCTCGGTATGGCGGATACGATGGACATCGTCAAACATCAGATACAGATCGCCCTGCACCTGACTCAGATCAGCGATAAAGGATTCCAGCAGCGCGTCATTGGACAGGCTCACCTCGCTGCGCAGCAGCTGTTTGGTACCCTGGCCAAACCCTGGCAGTTGAACGGCAATTGCGGCGATCAGGTACTGCAGAAAGCGCTGCGGTTCACTGTCGGATTCATCACAGGACAGCCAGGCAACCAGCGCCCCATCCGCCTGCAGGCGCCGGCGAAACTGGCTGAGCACCGTACTCTTGCCGAACCCGGCCGGGGCGCTGAGCATGATCAAGCGTTGCTTGCGCGCCTGGAACAAACGATCCAGCAGCGCCTGACGCGGCAGCAGCGGACGACCACCGGTGTCGGTGGGATAGAGTTTGGTGGGCAGCAGGGGGAGTGTCCTGGGCGCAGCAGAAGTGTGGAGCGTCATGATTCCAGCAACCTCAATTCACGGGCACGGCGAATGGCCTGGGTTCGGTTACGCACCTTGAGCTTTTCGTAGATGTTATGCAGGTGCCATTTGACCGTACCCAGGGCCAAGGCCAGCTGCTGGCCGATTTCCTCGTTGGACATGCCCTGGGCAGCCAGGCACACCACCTCGCGTTCACGCTCGGTCAACCCCTCGCCCAGGCCTTCCTGCGCCTGCCCCGCTGCCGCTCCCGGCCAGCCGGCCAGCAGCGCGCGAATAAAGCTCTGCAGCGCTGGCTGGCGTTCGGCGGCTTCCAGTAACTGCAACAGCTGTCGAATCGCTTCGCCCTCCTCGACGAACAGACTGCGCAATCCTTCGCGCTCGGCCCCGACCAGGCACTGCAGCAACAGGCTCTGGGCCCGCTCCTGGTAACCCAGACGCTGATAACTGAGAGCTGCCAGCAGATCCAGGCGCAAGCGCTGCAAGCCATGCCAGTTGTCCAGCAGCATGCCGCGCAACTGGGTGATTTCATGCAGGGCTTCACTGTAATGACCACGGGCCTGCTGCAGGCGAATGCGCGTCAGCCCCTGGGCCCAGAGCACCGGATTACAGTGCATATGCTGGTAATGTTCGGCCAGCTTGCCCCACTCCACTGCCTTGAAACGCTGCTCCGCGCGCTTGAGTCGATCCGCCGCAGGCTCCTGCAGAATCAACCCCACCTCTTCAGCCACTGCCGCCGCGTAAAAACGCCACGACTGGTTACGGGCGGCCAGGTTTTGCATCAACACCAGGCTGGCGAAGGACTCCTTGGGGTTGCCATGCATGCGCTGCGTGCGGGCCAGACACAGCATGCCCTGGGCATAGAGATCGATGGGATTGATGATATCCACCGTGGCCAGCGCCCAACGCAAGCGCTCCTCAATGCCTTTCAGGCGCCCCTGATGATAGGCAATCAACGCCTCACTGATGGTTGGCAGTACCAGTGCCCGGGCACGCTCGGCAAACCAGGGAATGATACGTGCGCGCATCTGCCCGAACAGCAGCTCGGCCTGTTTGACCTGTCCCTGCTCCAGGTAGAGCAGAATTTCGACATTGGCCAGCTGCATGCCAAGGTAGCGACCTTCGAGAAAATGGTTGCGCTGCTGAGCCAGGGCCAACAGGCGGCGGGCAGCCTCCGGCAAGCCCATGATGACATTGGCCAGGGCGCCGACAATCAGAATGGCCACTTCAAGAAAGGCACTGTGCTGCCCCAGCTGCTGCTCGACACGCCGGGTCAGGGCCACACAGCTGGCCAGGTCGTCCTTCTGCAGGGCAATCACAGCTTTGACCGCCAGGGTAGCCAGCAACTGTTCGCTAAGCGGCCCGCTGTTGCCGGTCTGCCCCCAGCGCTGCAGCAGCTCATCCAGCAGGCGGTTGGCTTCAGCCAGGCCCAACTCGGCGGCACGGGTCCAGACATCGACCAGAACCAGCAGTGGATAACGCTCAACGATGGCATCAGGCACCTGCTGGCGCCACTTGTAGATCAGATGCAGCTGACCACGGTTGATCAGCTCCAGAGCACAACCGTCGAGCAGGGCCGCCAACAGCTCAGGGTCCTCAGCCTGACAGGCGTGCTCAATGGCCAGGTTCTGCATATGGTGATTGGTGAACCACAGGCTGGCATTGAAGTGCAGCTGCTTGAAACGCTCGGGGTCGCGCTCCTTGAGGCGGCAACGCAGAAAGTCGGCAAACAGGTTATGAAAGCGATACCACTGACGCTCACGGTCAAGCGGCAACAGAAACAGCTGCAAGGCCTCCAGCTCCTCCAGCAGCACCTGACCATCACTGCGGCCACATAACGCGCCGGCCAGTTCGCCACTCAGTTGCTGGGCCACGCCCAGGCACAACAACTGCTCCTGCTTGTCCGCCGGCAACTGCTCAAACACCCCGCGCAGCAAATACGCCCCCACCGCCGCCTGGTCGGTGCCCATCTCGGCAATCTGCATGCCGGCCTGGGGCTGGTTGCGCAACCACAGGCTGGCCAGGTGCACGGCCACCATCCAGCCCTCGGTCTGGCTGTATATGGCCGCCAGGGCCACGGCGTCCAGTTCAAGCCCGCTACGCGCCAGATAAGCGGCGGTTTCCGCCTTGCTCAGACGCAATTGCTGTTCACCGATTTCAACCAGCAGGCCCTTGGCTCTGAGCGTGGCCAGATTGAGGTTGGGCTGGGAACGGCTGCCAATGGCCAGGGTCAGGGTCGGCGGAGCAAACTTGATCAGGCGGTTGAGCGCCGCGATCAGCTCGCCATCCTGAATCAGATGCAGGTCATCCAGCACCAGCAGCAGCGTGTGTTCCAGCTGGGCCAGGTCCACCAGCAGGCTTTCCATCACCGCGCCCACCGGCACCAGCATGGTGTTCTGCAGATAGGCCATGGCCTCGCGCCCTACTCCGGGGATACAGGGTGCCAGGGCCTCAATCAGTTGCTGTAGAAAACGTGCGGGCTCGTCGTCTTCACTGCCCAGGGACAACCAGGCGACCCGACTGCCAGCGGCCTGGCGCGCCTGCGCCAGTGCAACCAGGGTGCTGGTCTTGCCAAAGCCGGCAGGCGCAGAGACCAGCAACAAGCGCGCATGAGGGTTGGCCGCAATGGCAGCATCGAGCTGAGGCCGGATGAGGAAATCAACTGACGCCTGCGGAGGCGTCAGCTTGGAGCGCAGCAGGCTGTCGGCAGCCTGATCGGGTAAATCATTCAAGGCCTTGATCCCGTAATAGTTATTATTTTGTACATCATGCAACGCCCGGGCTGCCCCCATACTAATGAGCAGAAGGCGCCCGAGTAAACCCACGCACAAGCTCTAGGATGAATGCTGGCGACGTTCTACAATCGGCCTCCGTGTCGCCATGAACAACCCCTGATGCCCAGCTGCCTCGTACAAAGCCTGCCCTACCTGCCCGATCCGGCTGCCTTTTTCCAGTGCATCGCCCAGGCGCCCGGTGCCGTGTTGCTGGATGCCGGGCGGCCTGATGCACAGCGTGGACGCTATGACCTTCTCAGCGCCTGGCCATTGGCAGAGCTGGCGCCCAACCCCGACGAATCGGCCAAGGACTTTCTCCAGCGCCTGCGTAACGCCCTGTCTACCCTGGGCCCGGCCGATGCGCCCGCCGACCAGCCCTTACCCTTTGTCGGCGGGCTCATTGGCTACCTGGGATATGACTTCGGCCGGCGCCTGGAGAAGCTGCCCAGCCTGGCTGTGGATGATCTGCACCTGGACGACGCGCGCTTCGGCCTGTATGCCTGGGCACTGATCACTGACCATGAGCAGCAGTGCTCACAGCTGGTGTTTCACCCTGCCCTGAGCACAGCCGAGCGCCAGCGCATCCAGAGACTATTCGGCCAGGTCGAGACAGCTCGCGCACCCGCTGACTTTCGCCTGCTCGCGCCGTTCAGCGCCGACCTGAATTCGGCGCAATACCGTCAGGCCTTCGAGCGTATCCAGGCCTATATTCAGGCCGGCGACTGCTATCAGGTCAACTTCGCCCAGCGCTTTCGAGCGCCCTACCAAGGCTCAACCTGGGCAGCCTACCAGGCCCTGCGCGGCGCCTGCCCCACACCTTTTTCCGGTTTTCAGGCATTGCCGGGCGGCGGTGCCATTATCAGCCTGTCACCGGAGCGTTTTATGCGCATCAGCGCAGGCCGAGTGGAAACCCGACCGATCAAGGGCACCCGGGCGCGTCATGCGGATGCCGGCG
This sequence comes from Pseudomonas sp., assembly GCA_041592855.1. Taxonomy (GTDB): domain Bacteria; phylum Pseudomonadota; class Gammaproteobacteria; order Pseudomonadales; family Pseudomonadaceae; genus Aquipseudomonas. Next base: position 7,030 of record JBFHPI010000029.1, on the reverse strand, counting down.
AGGACGCCGCCCAGGCCCGCGAGCTGCTGGCCAGCACCAAGGACCGTGCGGAAAACCTGATGATCGTTGACCTGTTACGCAACGACCTGGGGCGCAGCTGCCGTATCGGTTCGGTGCGGGTGCCGGAGCTGTTCGCCCTGGAGAGCTACCCCAATGTGCACCACCTGGTCAGCGCGGTGACCGGCGAGCTGGCGCCGGGTCGTGATGCCCTGGACCTGATCGCCGGCAGCTTTCCCGGCGGCTCGATCACCGGTGCGCCAAAGATCCGCGCCATGCAGATCATCGACGAACTGGAGCCGACCCGTCGCGCCCTGTACTGCGGCTCGCTGCTCTATCTGGATGTGCGTGGGGAGATGGACAGCTCCATCGCCATCCGCAGCCTGCTGGCCAAGGATGGGCAAATCAGCTGCTGGGGCGGCGGCGGCATCGTAGCGGATTCCGAGTGGCAGGCCGAGTATCAGGAGTCCATCACCAAGGTCAAAGTGCTGCTCGACACCCTGGAACAGTTGGGCCGCTGAGCAGAGCAACGGCCCCTGTCCGATCGTTTTCAGCGCGCCAGCACAGCGCCCTGGCCATTGGCCTGTTGCAGGGTGGCGATACCACTGCGGGCATTGGCCTGGGCCGCCAACTCACGCTCCTCGGCCGTGGCATGCTCGCGATCCCAGGCCAGCACCTTGGGTGTCATCAGGTAGTGCCAGAGGGGCGGGATCATGGCCACCAGGATGGTGGTCAGATAACCGCCGATCATCATCGGCGCATCCTGGAACGGCTTGAGGTCCTGATAGGGCACCTCGCCCTGGGCATGGTGATGGGAGTGCCGGGTCAGGTTGAACATGGCCCAGGAGCTGATGCGCCGGTTAGTGTTCCAGGAATGGCGCGGCTGCACCGGGGTAGCCGGGTTGCGCACCATGCCGTAGTGCTCCATGTAGTTGACGATTTCCAGCAGTGCCTTGCCCCATAGCCCGCAAGCGGTAAAGAACAGCGCCGCTTCCACGCCACCCATGATGTAGGCCAGCGCCACCAGCAGCAGACTCATCAGATGCCCACGGATCACCGCATTGTGCCAGCCGAGCAGGGAATGTCCCTTGCGTGCCAGCCGCTTCTGTTCGATCTTCCAAGCACTGATATTGCCCTTCAGCGTCGAAACCAGCACATGCCAGTAGACATTGCGCCCGCGCGGCGCGGTGGCCGGATCCTCTGGTGTGGAGACATAGCGGTGATGGCCATAGACATGCTCGATGGCAAACACCGTGTCGAAACTGAAGGCCAGCAGCCAGCGGCCGATCAGCATGGACACCGGGTCCCAGGTGCGGTGGGTCAGCTCATGGGCGGTGATGGTACCCGTCATGCCGATCATCAGACCGGTGATCAGCCAGGTGGAGACATGGTGGCCGACAAAGGTGGCGTCCCGGGCGACGATCAGGTCATAACCGCTCAGTTGGCTGAGCGCCACGCCGAACCCGAGAAAGTCGCCACTGCTGACGCTCCAGATTGCCGAGAAGACGATAAAGCCCAGCAGCGGCAAAGCCAGCCAGAGTTGAAAGGTGAGAATGCCAGGGTAGTCGAACTGCGGTGTACTGGTGTCGTCACCGCACAGGGCATCGCCCAGCATATAGATCACCAGCACCGCGAGCAGGCCGAAGGTGACCCAGGCGCCGCCGGCGAGAATGGCCACGGCCGACAGCAGGCCGATGGCATGGAACAGGAAGAACTTCAGGTAATGCAGTGCGTTCATGGTCGCCTCTCTTTTTGTGATGGAAGGGTTCAGGCCGTGACGGGCCGAGCGCCCTGGCAGGTGGTAAAACGGTCGGCATGGATATGCTCGCCAGCTACGCCGTGCATGCGCAGCAGCGCCACGGCGCTGTCGATCATGGCCGGTGGGCCGCACAGATAAGCGTGAGCGCCGGTTTCCAGGGCGGCGGGCAGATGCTCGGTGACCAGCCCCCGGGCGCCCTGCCAATTACTCTCGACGGGCGTATCGGACAGCACCGGAATAAAACGGAACGCGCCACGCCACTGAGCGGCGATGCCAGCGAGTTCGTCGAGGGCATAGAGATCCCGTTCCTGGCGGGCACCAAACAGTAGGGTAAGCGGCCGTGCAACGCCGTCCGCCAGGGCCTGCTGCAGCAGCGCGAGAATCGGCGCCAGGCCGCTGCCCCCTGCCACCAGCAGCAGCGGCGCCTGGGCCGGGCGCAGCCAGAAGTCGCCCAGCGGCCCTTCCACGACCACCCGCTGGCCACAGAGATCCTGCTCGGCCACATAGGAAGAGAAACGCCCGCGCGGCACCTGGCGCACGAAGAAGCTGACCTGCCCAGCGGCGGAGGGCGCACTGGCGAAGGAATAACTCCGGGCGATGCCGGGCAGCCCGGCCAGGCTCAGCCGGGCGTACTGCCCGGCCTTGTAGGCCAGGCTTTCATCGAGTTGCACCCACAGACGGGTGATGTCATGCGTCACGCGCTGCTGGGCCAACACCCGGCCTTCGACCCGACGTCTGGCCTGCAGTATGGCCAGGTCCACCTCGATACGCAGATCCGTCTTCGGCACGCTCTGACAGGCCAGGATATAGCCCTGATCCAGTTCCTCGTCGGTGAGGATATAACCGGTTTCGGTCAACTCGCGGACCTGCCCTTCAAGCAAGCGGCACTTGCAACTGGCGCAGCCCCCTACCCGGCAACTGTGGGGAAAATCGATCCCCTGACGCAGGGCCGCCTGCAGCAGGGTTTCCTTGGGCAACACACCGATTGGGCGACCATTGATGCGGGCCGTGGTCGGGCGAGGACGGGAAAAGAATGAGAACACAGGACCTCCTGTTGTACTTGTTATGGGGCTGTCGAGTGCGTTCAGGTTAAGGGGCGGCGCCAAGTGACGTGAGGTTCGGGATTGACAATAAGGGGTCATTTATTGACATTATCCGACTCGCCAGCCAGCCCAGATCGAGCCAACTCGAGATGCAGGATCTGATTCTTCCCGTGCAGTACATCCGTCAGATTGCCGGCCTGGTCGGCGATATGGGCGCCGATGTGGACGCCTGGCTGGCGCGTTCACAGCTGAGTGCCGCACAACTGCAGGCGGATGATCTGCAGCTGGGCCTGGCCCAGTTCCAGCAGCTGATCGAAGATGCCCTGGTCTGTACCGGCGAGCCGGCCTTTGGCCTGCTGCTGGGCGAACGACTGCTGGTCAATACCCATGGCCTGCTGGGTTATGCGGCGTTGAACAGCACCCACCTGCGCCAGGCTGCCCAGCTGATCGAGCGGTATATCGGGGTGCGCACCAGCCTGATCAGCATCCAGCTGGTGGAAACGACCGGCGAAGCGCGCCTGGTGTTCCGCGAAGCGGCGCCTCTGGGCAGCATCACCCGCCCGGTACTGGAGGCGGTGGTGCTGGCGCTCAAGAATGTGCTGGATTCCATGACCCTGGGCAGCTGCGCCCTGGAGCGCATTGCCTTCACCTTCCCCGAGCCGGGCTATGCCAACCTGGCCAGCGAGCTGTACAGATGCGAAGTGCGTTACGCGCAGGGCTGGAGCGGCTTCGTGCTACCCCTCCAGGCCCTCGACCAACCGCTGACGATGGCTGACGCCGCCAGCTTTCGCGATGCCGAACAGATCCTCCAGCGTGAGCTGGGCAAACTCAGCAGCGAGTCTTCCATGAGCGCCCGGGTACGTCGGGTAATGCTGGAGAAGCAGCATGGCTTTCCCTCCCTCAATCTCACCGCCCGCCTCTTCCACCTGACGCCGCGCACCCTGCACCGTCGCCTGCAGGCCGAAGGCACCTCCTTCAAGGCACTTCTGGAAGAGGTGCGCCACAGCCTGGCGCTGCAGCACCTGAAAAGCGCTCATATGAGTGTGGAAGAGATCGCCTACAGCCTGGGTTATACCGACATCGCCAACTTTCGCCGGGCTTTCAAGCGCTGGCAGAAACAGCCACCCTCGGCCTTTCGAGCCGATCAGCAGACTTAGATCGCAGCCCCGCACAGAGCAAATGCCGGATAGAAAAAAACCGCAGGCAAGGGCTGCGGTTTTTTCGCTTCAACCTCGCAGCTTACAGGCTGAGCGAACGATTGGAAGCCTTGAGGAATTCCTGCTTGAGGTCTGCATAGCTATGCACAGCAGGAAACTGCGGGAATTCGCGAATCACATTGTCCGGGGCATGGAACAGAATGCCGGCATGGGCTTCGCTGAGCATGGTGGTGTCGTTGTACGAATCACCGGCGGCAATCACCCGGTAATACAGGCTCTTGAGGGCAATAACCGACTGACGCTTGGGATCTTTCTGGCGCAGCTGGTAACTCACCACCCGATCGGTTTCATCGGTGATCAACTTGTGACACAGCAGCGTGGGGAAGCCCAGCTGGCGCATCAACGGCTGAGAGAACTCGTAGAAAGTGTCGGAGAGGATCACCACCTGGAAGCGCTCACGCAGCCAGTCGACGAACTCCACCGCGCCTTCCAGGGGCTTGAGGGTGGCGATCACTTCCTGGATATCGCGCAGTTTCAGGCCATGCTCATCGAGGATGCGCAGGCGCTGCTGCATCAGCACGTCATAGTCGGGGATGTCCCGGGTGGTCGCCTTGAGCGACTCGATACCGGTTTTTTCCGCGAAGGCGATCCAGATTTCCGGGACCAGTACGCCTTCCAGGTCGAGACACGCGATTTCCACAGGACACTCCTCACGCCACTTGAATAGAGAAGGCGGCACTCTAGCCGCTCGCCTGCGGCTGTGCAACGCAGGGCTTATAGCCAAAACAATGGGTTACTGCTGCACATCGTTATTTAGCCGCATAACAGGCTTTTGCTACCATCGCCGCACAAGACGCATGGCGTCACCATAACCAGGAATACAGCCCGATGAGCCACCCCTTCGATGTCGCCGCGATGGCGACGCTCTACGCCAGCAAATCGCCCCAGGACGTGCTCAAGTTCGCCTTCGAGCACTTCGGCGATGACCTCTGGTTGTCCTTCAGCGGCGCCGAAGACGTGGTGCTGGTCGACATGGCCTGGAAGCTGAACAAGAACGTCAAGGTCTTCAGCCTGGACACCGGCCGCCTGCACCCCGAGACCTACCGCTTTATCGAGCAGGTGCGCGAGCACTATGGCATCGCCATCGAGGTGCTCAGCCCAGAAGCCGCGGCAGTCGAGGCACTGGTCAAGGCAAAGGGGTTGTTCAGCTTCTACAAGGACGGCCACGGCGAATGCTGCGGCGTGCGCAAGATCGCCCCGCTCAAGCGCAAGCTGAGCACCGTCAAGGCCTGGGCCACCGGCCAGCGCCGCGACCAGAGCCCCGGTACCCGTAGCCATGTGGCAACCATGGAGATCGATAGCGCCTTCTCCACCGAAAGCAACACGCTGTACAAGTTCAACCCCCTGGCGCAGATGAGCAGCGAGGAAGTCTGGGCCTATATCCGCATGCTGGAGATCCCCTTCAATACACTGCATGAACGCGGCTTTATCAGCATCGGTTGCGAACCCTGCACCCGTCCGGTGCTGCCAAACCAGCACGAGCGCGAAGGACGCTGGTGGTGGGAGGAAGCCACGCAGAAGGAATGTGGCCTGCATGCCGGTAACCTGATCGCGAAAAACTGATCGGCCTGCGCAAATAAAAATGCCAGTCACTGACTGGCATTTTTATTTGGCGGATGCACTCAACCAGGCAGGCTGACACGCTGGCGCCTGTGCATATAGCGCTCCACGTAGGAACAGGACGGAATCACCGTATAGCCCAGACGCTCGGCGTACTGCAACGCATGCTCGGTCAGCGCTGCGGCAATACCGCGACCACGCAACGAGTTGGGCACGAAGGTGCGATAGATATCCAGGGTCTGCTTGCCCAGATCCATATAAGCCAGGTAGGCGCGATCCCCATCAATCGTGGTCTCGAACTGATGCCCTGACAAATCGTGGTTAATGGCCAACCCTTCGCTCATCGCTACGCCTCTCGTCAACTCAAACTGCACGTTCGCTAAAACTGCACTTTCACTTTATTGATTTTCTCCAAGCGCAGCGACATTTCCGCCGTGCCATTGCCGCCGTGGAGACTCAGGTAAGCCTTGCCATCGGTTACCCGAGTCAGGGTTCCTTGGTAGTACATGCCATCATATGTGACAAAGCGCAAGCGTTTGCCAATATGTTCGCCCAGACCTGTGACATTGACAAAGCGCTCTTGGCCATCAGCAACCGCGGGCACGGCCTTGGCAGCCGGCTCATCGGGCCGTTCCGCTCGAGCACGCTTGCTCGGGTCAACCCAGGAAAAGCCCAGGGCATCAACGACTTCCTGATTGACCAGCACCACGGGGCGCAGCATGGTCAGTACATCGTCGGCATCAAAAAACTGCAGGCCATCCCAAATCAGCCCCTCGGTGGGCTCAAGCTCAATGCGCAGCGCCTGCGGATCTTTCTGATAACGGGCATAGGCATCAAGTACCGGCTGATTCAGGGCAATACGCTGACTTCTCAGCACCCGATCGAATTTCTCCACCACAGCCTGCAGGTATTCGTCACGGCTCAAGCCCTCTTTGCCGGCGCAATAGTCCTGAACCTTGCGTTGATACTGGTTATCGTTGAGCTCGAACGTAATGCGCTCAACTCGTGGCGGATTAAGGCGCAAGTCCACCGGGCGCTCAGGCATATTGGCCACGGTAAACCCCAGCCGCAGCTCGCCCATGTCCCGGGTATCGGACGTCAGGTTAAAGTTGAGTTTCTGCAAGCCAGGTTGAAACTGGTAGGAAAATTGGCCATCGGTCTCCAGGGTGCGATAGCCCATATCCAGCAAGTCGACGGTACGGATGCGTTTCACCTTGCCGCACACCACTTCCCCCATGGCAGTTAGCAAGCTGGGCGGTGCCGGGGTGTCATACAGTTGCTGCATAAAGGGCCCGTGGGCTTCAAGCTCCAGGCCTTTCAGGCTGACCGCCATCTGCTCGGGAAACTTGCCAGCCGCCAGTCGCTCCTTGAAGCTGAGCAGCTCGCCCAGACCATTGAACTTCAGCTCGGCATGCTCGACCTGCAGGCTATCGCGCAGGGCGGGCACGACGATT
>JBFHPI010000028.1:0-14512 GCA_041592855.1 Pseudomonas sp. | reverse complement strand
CCCTTGGTTGTGCATAAAAGTCGTAAATGATAAGAATATAATTGGCTTGGCTAAAGAGTGCAATGATTAGAAAGGCTATTATGAAAAAGTGAACGGGTCAGAAAAGATAAAATGATTGTTGAATAGGGAGAGCATGAACAAACCAGATTTCAATGAGTTGCGCAAGGTCCTCAACGGCGACATCCCGAGCCGGCCGGTGTTGTTCGAGTTACAGACCGATGGTTGCGACTGGTCCTTGGCGGTCCGTACGGAGAATGACTGATGCAGCGAATATACGAGCCCCAGGACACCATGGAAGGGGAGTTGTTGCAGGCCATGCTGGCCAGCGAAGGGGTGGAGGCCTATCTGACGGGTCAGCACCTGGCAGGCGCGGTGGGCGAGTTGCCGGCCTGTGGGTTGCTGGGGTTGTTGGTGGACGATGCGCAGGCCGAGCGCGCGCAGCAGCTGATCGCCGCGTACAATGCGGCGCAACCCTTGCCTGGTGATGAACCGGAGCAAAGCCAGGGCATTTTGCTCTGTTGAGTCGTTCTAGCCCCGCTGCCCCTCGCCGCCTTGCTGAGCCTGCCCCATGTGTGGACGTTTTGCCCTGTTTCGTTGGTCTGCCGAGTTTGCCGCCTTGCCTGGCTTTCCCGCTGACCAGCAGCCCCATTGGAATATTGCCCCGCCGGCCCAGGTGCTGCTGTTGCGCCATGTGGACGGTGCACCACAGCTCAGCCGCGTACGTTGGGGGCTGACCCCGGCCTGGCTCACCGACCTGAGCAAGACCCCGGCCCAGGCCCGGGCCGAAACCCTGGCCGAGCAGCCGATGTTTGGCCAGGCCTTTCGCCAGCGCCGTGGTCTGGTGCCGGCCAATGGCTTCTATGAGTGGCGTGGCAGTGCCCGCAAGCGCGCCTACTGGATGACCGGGGCGGACTCGATCCTGTATTTCGCGGCCTTGTGGGAGGCTTACCCGGTATCTGGACATACCTATCTGAGCACGGCCCTGGTGACCCAGGAGGCCGGCGGGTTGCGGCGCCCCCTGCTGCTTAATGCCGCCGAGCAGGCGCTATGGCTCGATCCCGATGCCGAACAAGCGGAGCTGCTGGCCTTATTGGCCCGTCCCCAGGTGCAGCTAAGGGAGCGGGCCCTGGCCAGTTTGGTCAATGATCCCGCGCTGGATGCGCCGGAGTGCCTGACCCCGGCGTAAGCCTGCTGCGTTCACTGGTCATCTAGACCCTGAACTGATTGATCAGTCGGCGCTGCTGTTCGGCCAGTTTGGTCAGCCCGGCGCTGGCCTGGCTGGCTTCATCGGCACCGCTGGCCACCTCGTTGGCCACCTGGCCGATATTGGTGACGTTGCGGTTGATGTCCTCGGCCACCGCACTTTGCTCCTCCGCGGCGCTGGCGATCTGGGTGTTCATGTCATTGATCACCGATACCGCCTGGGTGATCGACTCCAGGGCATGGGAGGCGTCGCTGGCCTGCTGCACGCTGAGCTGGGTCTTGCCCTGGCTATCCTCCATGACCCGCACCACGTCGCGGGTGCCCTGTTGCAGCTGCTGGATCATGCTTTGGATTTCTTCGGTGGCCTGCTGGGTCTTCTGTGCCAGGTTGCGCACTTCATCAGCCACCACGGCAAAGCCGCGGCCCTGTTCGCCAGCCCGAGCGGCTTCGATCGCGGCGTTGAGGGCGAGCAGGTTGGTCTGTTCGGCAATCCCGCGGATAGCCACCAGAATGGCATTGATGTTCTCACTGTCCTTGGCCAGGGTCTGCACCACGCCTACGGCACGACCAATTTCAGCCGCCAGGGCGGTGATGGCCTCGGCAGTAAGCTGCACCGTCTTGCGTCCCTGGTGGGCGGCCTGGTCGGCGTGATTGGCGGCTTCCGCGGCGTGGGTGGCATTGCGCGCCACATCCTGGGCGGTGGCGGTCATTTCATGCACGGCAGTGGCCACCAGTTCAATCTCGGCCAGTTGTTTCTGCACCCCCTGGTTGGTGCGTATGGCGATATCGGCAGTGTGCTCCGAGGAGTCGCTGACCTGCTGCACCGAGCCAACCACCTGGGTGATCATGTTCTGCAGCTTGCTGAGGAAGGTGTTGAAGCCCTTGGCGATGGCGCCCAGTTCATCGGCCCGGTCCACCTCCAGGCGACGCGTCAGGTCACCGTCGCCCTGAGCGATATCATCGAGCATGGCCACCATCTGTTTCAGGGGCTTGGCGATGCCGTAGCTGACCAGCCAGATCACCAGCAGGCCTAGGGCCGCGACCAGCAGGCCGACCAGGGTCATGCCCAGGGTATCTTTATTGGCCTGGTGGGTCAGCTCGTTCTGCAGCTGATGCAGTTCAGTCAGCACTGCGGCAGTGGGCAGCTCGATGGCCAGGGTCCAGCGGGTTTCTGTGCCGGCGACCTGGAAGGGCTGCAGCAGCTGGATGCTCTGGCTCTGCTCGTCGAGACGCAGCATGGGCTCATTGCCGCCGCGTTGCTTGAATGCCTGCATCAGTTCGGTGCTCAGCGCCTTGGTGGCGGGCTGGTTGATCAGGGCGGGATCCTTGGTGGCGGCTATCAGGCTACCGTTGGCCGAGATCAGGGCCAGTTCGCCTGCGCCAGAATAGAGTTGCTGCTTGGCCTGATTCAGCAGTTCCTGAATAAAGTCCAGGGCCAGGTCGTTGCCGGCAATGCCCTTGAACTGGCCATTGACCATGATCGGTGCATTGAAGGAGGCAACCAGCACCTGCTTGCCGCCAAAGTCATAGGACGCCGGGTCGATCACACAGGGTTTGCCGGTTTCCTTGGGGCATAGATAGTACTCGCCGGTGCGCACGCCGGTCGGCTGGCGCTCCTCGCTTTCCATCTGCTCGACGGTCAGGGGCTCGCGCTTGAGCTGGCCGCCATCGAGGTACCACCAGGGCATAAATCGTCCACTTGCGTCATAGCCGTTTTCAGTCTGGCCGGCGTAGAGGTCGTCGTCCTGATCAAAGGCATTGGCTTCCCAGCCGATATAGACATCGAGCAGGTCGGGGTTGTCCTTGAGATATTCAGCGGCCAGGGCGCTCAACTCCTCGCGGCTGAGGGCCAGCACCGTGCCGTCGGACATGCCCTGGCCAAGGCGGCTGTTCAGGGTGGCAATGGCCTTGGCCACCAGCATGGGACGCTCGAACTGGCGCTGCAGCTTGCCCACCTGGGCGTCGGCAATGGCTTCCAGGCGCTGGTTGATGGTGGCCTGCAGCAGGCTCTGGGTGCGCTGCTGCACCAGTTCCTGGGTGCGGCTGCCGGCAATCAGGGCATACAGCACCAGTGCCACGACCACGGCCAGGATGCTTGCACCGGCCAGAAGGGCGACGGAAAACTGAATCGACTTGAATCGCATGGGGACTCCTCAACGCATGAACTGCGCCTGTCCCTGGCGTATCGGCCGTTTATGCCTAAAGCATTAGCGCTCTTGCAACTAGCAAAGAAGCTTGGCGGTCATAGTGCAAGTCGTGCCGGTTGTTTTAGGCAAATCCACGACCTAGCATACGGCCCTGTCGTGAAGGAGAACGAAGATGCATATCCCATTTCGCCTGGCCAGCTTGGCCTGTTGTTCCCTGTTGGCGGCCTGCCAGGCCGTCAACACCACCAGTGGCGGTGCCGTGGGGGTGGAGCGCAAGCAGTACATGTTCAGCATGCTCTCGACCCAGGAAGTCAACCAGATGTATGCCCAGTCCTACCATCAGACCCTGGGCGAGGCCTCGAGAAAGGGCGTACTGGACAAGAGCAGTGCCAATGCCAAGCGCCTGCAGCGCATTGCCAATCGCCTGATTGCCCATGCCCCGATCTTTCGTCCGGATGCGGCCCAGTGGCAATGGGAGGTCAACCTGATCAAGAGCCCGGAGCTCAATGCCAATTGCGGGCCGGGCGGCAAGATCATCTTCTACAGCGGCCTTATCGAGAAGCTGCAGCTGAGCGATGACGAGATCGCCGCCATCATGGGCCATGAGATGGCACACGCCCTGCGCGAACACAGCCGCGAGGCCATGTCCCGCGCCTATGGCGTGGCCATGGCCAAGCAAGGGGCCGGTGCACTTCTGGGGTTGGGTGAGACCAGCATGGCCCTTGCCGACACCTTGGTGCAGTACAGCCTGACCCTGCCCAACAGTCGGGGTAACGAGAACGAGGCGGATCTGATCGGGCTGGAGCTGGCGGCCCGGGGGGGGTATGACCCCAATGCGGCGGTCAGCCTGTGGCAGAAGATGGCTCAGGCTGGTGGTGGTGCGCCGCCGGAGTTTATGAGCACTCACCCCTCATCAAGCAGCCGCATTGCTGCCCTGCAGGCGGCGATTCCGCGGGTAATGCCGCTGTATCAGCAGGCCAAGGGCACACGTTAAGACAGTGGGTAGGGTGCGCTGTGCGCACCGTGCCCGATCCACGGTGGCGCGCAGAGTCTACAACCTGCGCGCTGCTGTGGCTTAGGGCAGGGCCTTTTCGGCAAAGGGCTGGGTGCTGAGCCCCAGCTGGGCACGGAAGCTTTCCATATCGAACATGGTGCAGATTTCCTGGATTTCGTTGGCCGGATTGAAGGTCCAGAAGGCCATGGCCGAAATGCTCAGGATCTTGTCGCTGGGCGGATAACCCAGGGCAGGCTTCTGGATGGTGCCGATCAGGGTGCTCCAGCTCACCACCTTGTTGCCTTCGGCAATGCATTCCTCGATCACGACCTGCAAATCCGGCATGGCATGGCGGATGTCCTGCACCATCTGCACAAAGCCCGGGCCGGTGAGGGGACGGCCGACAAAGGAACTCTTGTAGAGAAAGTCCTTGCTGTGCAACTGCTCCACCAGCGCCATGCGGCCCTTGTTCCAGGACAGGTCGATATGGTGGCGAACCAGCTTCTTGCGATCATCCAGTGACATCGTGAGCTCCCTGATTCCAAGGTGAGTTGAGCAAGATCTGGCGCACTGTAGCAGTAAGTCCGCCACGCTTGGCATTGGCCGAGGCGCCAGGTCAATGGCGTCATCTGGATGTCGTTCCTAGCCCGCCAGATGCCATGCCTGCCAGGCGGCATAGAGTGCCAGGGCCATAAAGGCGCAGGCAGCCACACGACGGATTAGACTCAAGGGCAGGCGCTCGGCAGCAAAGTTGCCGGCCAACACCACCGGTACGTTGGCGATCAGCATGCCCAGGGTGGTGCCAATGACCACCAGGACAAAGTGCGGGTACTGGGCCGCCAGCATCACTGTGGCGACCTGGGTCTTGTCGCCCATCTCAGCAATAAAGAAGGCCACCAGGGTGGTAAGGAAGGGACCGTACTGCTTGAGGCCCGAGGCCTCGTCATCGTCCAACTTGTCCGGGATCAGGGTCCAGGCAGCCACGGCGACAAAGCTGGCGGCCAGAATCCAGCCCAGGGTGGATGGCGAGAATAAACCGGCGACCCAGCTGCCCACGGCGCCAGCGGCAAAGTGATTGGCCAGGGTTGCCACGACGATGCCCCAGATGATCGGCCAGGGCCTACGAAAGCGGGCCGCCAGGAGCAGGGCAAGCAGCTGCGTCTTGTCGCCGATTTCGGCCAGGGCCACGATCAGGGTGGGGATAAACAGGGATTCGAACATGGGGGTTCCTAACGGGGCGGGTCGACACGGCTATGACACGTACAACCTTCCCGCCCCGGGTAAGGTGTGCGTGTCATAGGTCTTGTCAAACCCTCAGGTTCCCCTGGAACCCTGGGTCGCACGCGCCATGCTCTGTGGAGCAAGTATGTTGACGGGTGCCGGGCGAGCGGGCGCTCGCGGGAGACTACTCCCCTAGGACGGGCGCATTCTGCCCAGCTTCGGGGTATTGATCAAGTCAGTTTTTCTGCGCCCGGTAGATTCTGAAACCATTGGCTTCAGCCAGGGTCTGGCAGGGCCCCAGGTGCTGCTCGATCAGCGGCGGGTACTTGAGAAAGCTGTTGGCCACCAGGCGCAGCTCGCCGTTTTTCTGCAGATGTGCAGCGGCCTGGCGGAGCAGGTGTTCTGTGGCGTGATAATGGGTATGCACGCCCTGGTGGAAGGGCGGATTGCTGAGGATGGCGCTCAGGTTTCGGGGCGCGGCGTCGATGCCGTCGCCGGCAATCACCTCGGCCTCCAGGCCATTGGCTGCAAGGGTCAGGCGGCTGCTGGCGATGGCGAAGGCGTCCACGTCCAGCAGGCTGATCTGGCTTTCGGGATAACGACGTTTGAGTGTGGCGCCCAGCACGCCGGCGCCGCAGCCAAAGTCCAGTAGATGGCCGGTGGGGAGCCGGTCCAGGTGCTCCAGCAGCAGGGCGCTGCCCACATCCAGGCGGCCATGGCTGAAAACGCCCGGCAGGCTGACGACCTTGAGCGGGCCATCGGCCAGGGGCAGCTCATAGTGGCGGGCCAGGCTTTGCAGGTCGGGGCTGGTCGGGGCTTGATCCACCCGCACCAGCCACAGTTGGCAGTGGCGGGCGCTATCCAGTTTGCGCGGCTTGCCGAAAGCGCTGAGCTGCTTGGCGGCGCGCTCGATTCCGGCGCGCTTTTCACCGACCAGAAACAGTTCGCGCCCCGGTAACTGGGCGGCCAGGGCCGTGAGCAGATAGTCGGTCAGTTCCCGGGATTTGGGCAGGTACAGCACGGCGCCCTGTACGTTTGCCGCCGGCGGCCGGGTATCGAATGTGCAGCGTCCGGCAAAGCGGGTTGCCAGTTGTGTGTGTTCCCCGGCGTGCCAGCTCCAGCCCAGGGCTTCGGGCAACTGGCCAAGCAGGTCGTCGGCCGGCAGGCCGGCCAGCAGCAATGGCCCGTGGAACAATTCAGCCTGGCGCAGCAGGACTTCGCTTCGTGGATCCATGGGCACCTCTGGCTGGAAAAGGCGCCTAGTTTACCCCGTGACCTGGCGGATGGGCGCGCCGCAGCGGAAGGCCATGGCGTTCTCGCTCAGTTGGCCGACGATTCGCTGGCGCGCCTCGCGGCTGCCCCAGGCACTGTGCGGAGTGATGATCAGGCGTGGGATATCCGCAGCCAGCAGCGGGTTGCCATCCTTTGGCGGTTCCTGGGTCAGCACATCACAGGCTGCGCCGCCCAGGTGGCCGGCGCGCAGGGCGTCGGCCAGAGCCTGTTCGTCCACCAGGCCGCCACGCGCGGTATTGATCAGAAAGGCCTGGGGCTTCATCAGGCGTAGCTCTGTAGCGCCGATCAGATTGCGGGTGTGTTCGTTAAGGGGGCAGTGCAGGCTCAGGGCATCCACTTGCGGCAGCAGTTGATGCAGGGGCAGGCGATCTTCCCTGGCTGGTCGACCCGGCAACTGGCCGAGCAGCACGCGCATGCCGAAGGCCTCGGCCAGGCGTGCCACTGCGCTGCCCAGTTCGCCATGGCCGAGCAGACCCAGGGTCTTGCCGTGCAGTTCGACTATGGGGTGATCCAGCAGACAGAACTGGCTGGCCTGCTGCCAGCGCCCGGCGCGCACATCGCGCTGGTAGTCGGGCAGGCGGGTGGCCAGGGCCAGCAGCAGCATCAGGCTGTGCTGGGCCACCGAGGGCGTGCCGTAGCCCTGGCAGTTGCAGACCGCCACACCATGCTCACGGGCCGCCTCCAGGTCGATGGGGTTGGTACCGGTGGCGGCCACCAGCACCAGTTTGAGCTCGGGGCAGGCAGCAAAGACTTTGGCATTCAATGGCACCTTGTTGCTGATGACGACCTGGGCACCCTGCAGGCGCTCGATTACCTCGCCGGGGGCGGTCTGTTCGTACAGTTTCAGGTCGGTGAAACAGTTGCGCAGAGGTGTCAGGTCGAGGTCGCCGAGATCGAGGGAGGCATGATCGAGAAATACGGCGCGGGCACTGTTGTTCATCAGCTGTATCTATCCTGGGCTGTTGTTCAGGTTTTACAGTGGTGAGCCTAACAGAAGCCCTATATACAGCGGAGCCCAGGATGTACTGGACAGAATTTCTTACCGTGGCCCTGATCCATCTGCTCGCGGTGGCCAGCCCGGGGCCGGATTTCGCCATCGTGCTGCGTGAAAGCGTGGGGTTTGGCCGGCGGGCCGGAATCTTCTGCGCCTTGGGTGTTGGAACAGGGATTTTTATCCATGTAGCCTATTCGCTATTGGGCATCGGCCTGATCGTGTCGCAGTCGATTGTGTTGTTTAACGCGTTGAAATGGCTGGCGGCCGCCTATCTGCTGTATATCGGGATCAAGGCCCTGCGTGCGCGCCCCGCGTCTGCAAGCCATGGCGATGTGAGTCTGGATGAGGGGGCGCGTACCCCGCTCAAGGCTTTCGCCACTGGCTTTATCACCAATGGCCTGAACCCCAAGGCCACACTGTTTTTCCTCTCCTTGTTTACCGTGGTGATCAACCCGCATACGCCGCTGGCCATCCAGGCTGGCTATGGCCTCTATCTGGCTCTGGCTACGGGGCTGTGGTTCTGTCTGGTGGCGGTGCTGTTCAGTCAGGCGCGGGTGCGCGCAGGCTTTACCCGCCTGGGGCATTGGTTTGATCGGGTGATGGGGGTGGTGCTGGTGGGGTTGGGCGTCAAGCTGGCGCTTAGCGAGTTGCGCTGAAAGAGCGGCGCAAGCCTCAGGCAAAGGCAGGGGGAGATCTGAGCTCGTGCTGTCGAGCGTGTAGGGTGCGCCGTGCGCACCACCGTATCCGCAGGGTTTTCGGTGCGTATGGCGCACCCTACAGATAAGAAAACGGCAGGGCTCAATGCCCTGCCATTCTGCTTTACAGCAGCTCTACCGCCACCGCCGTGGCTTCGCCGCCACCGATGCACAGCGAGGCGACGCCACGCTTGCCGCCGGTGTTTTTCAGCGCATTGATCAGGGTCAGGATGATCCGCGAGCCAGTGGAGCCCACCGGGTGGCCCTGAGCGCAGGCACCACCATAGACGTTGACCTTGGCGTGATCCAGGCCGTGTTCGCGCATGGCCAGCATGGTCACCATGGCGAAGGCTTCGTTGATCTCGAACAGGTCGACATCCTCCTTGCTCCAACCGGTCTTCCTGAACAGGTTACGCATGGCACCGATGGGGGCGATGGTGAACTCGCTCGGGTCCTGGCTCTGGGTCGCATGGCCGACGATCTTGGCCAGGGGCTTGAGGCCGCGCTTGGCTGCTTCTTCGGCCGTCATCAGCAGCAGGGCGCTGGCGCCATCGGAGATGGAGCTGGCGTTGGCAGCGGTGATGGTGCCGTCCTTGCGGAAGGCCGGCTTGAGGCCGGGGATCTTTTCCAGGTTGGCGGTCAGCGGCTGTTCGTCGTCCTTGACCAGCACCTCGCCCTTGCGACCACTGACGGTGATCGGCACGATCTCGGCGTCCAGGGCGCCGCTGGCAATGGCCGCCTGGGCGCGCTTGAGTGATTCGATGGCGTAGGCATCCATTTCTTCGCGGCTGATGCCGTACTGGTCGGCGGTTTCCTGGGCGAAGGAGCCCATCAGACGGCCGGTGCGCGCGTCTTCCAGGCCGTCGAAGAACATATGGTCCTTGATCTCGCCATGGCCCATGCGCAGACCGGCGCGGGCCTTGGTCATGATGTAGGGGGCGTTGGACATGCTCTCCATGCCGCCGGCGATCATCACGCTGTTGCTGCCGGCCTTGAGCAGGTCATGGGCCAGCATCACCGCTTTCATCCCCGAGCCGCACAGCTTGTTGATGGTGGTGCAGCCTGTGGCGGAGGGCAGGCCGGCATTCAACGCGGCCTGGCGTGCCGGGCCCTGCTTGAGGCCGGCGGGCAGCACGCAGCCCATGATCACTTCTTCGACATCGGCGGGCGCAATCCCGGCGCGCTCCACTGCGGCGCGAATGGCGGCTGCGCCCAGGTCCACCGCAGGCACACTCGACAGGCTGCCCTGGAAACCGCCCATGGGGGTGCGGGCGCCGCTGACTATCACAATCTCGGACATCTAAGAATCCTCTTGCAGAACGAAAATAAACAGTTGCTCACCAAGGGATTCTACTGCGTGACCGGAAGTGGCCAAAGAGTCACACGGCAAATCATTCTTTGGGCTGATTTGGCCGGCCGCCCAGCGCTCTAGATTGGCCGCACTGATAAAACCGACAAGAAAGGTATCGCCATGCTGCAGACCCGCGTGATCGCGCCCGCCGACAATGCTCACCCATCGCCCTTGCTGATCAAGCGTCTGCTGCTGTCCGGCAGCCGCTACGAGAAAACCCGCGAGATCGTCTACCGCGATCAAATGCGCTACAGCTACGCCACCCTCAATGAGCGTATCGCCCGCTTGGCCAATGCCCTGACGGCCGCAGGCGTCAAGGCCGGCGATACCGTGGCGGTGATGGACTGGGACAGTCACCGCTACCTGGAGTGCATGTTTGCCATTCCCATGCTCGGGGCCGTGCTGCACACCATCAATATCCGCCTGTCGGCCGATCAGATCCTCTACACCATGAACCATGCCGAGGATAAGTTCGTGCTGGTCAACAGCGAGTTCGTGCCGCTGTACAAGGGCATTGAAAGCCAGCTGACCACGGTGGAGAAGACCATTCTGCTCACTGATGCCGCTGATAAAAGCGCCGAGCTGCCCAATCTGGTCGGGGAATACGAAAGCCTGCTGGCCACCGCGAGCCCAAGCTACGATTTTGCCGATTTCGACGAGAACTCGGTGGCTACCACCTTCTATACCACCGGCACTACCGGCAACCCCAAGGGCGTGTACTTCACCCATCGCCAACTGGTGCTGCACACAATGTCCATGGCTGCCACGGTCAGTGCCCTGGACAGCATCCGTCTGCTCGGCAATTCGGATGTGTATATGCCGATCACCCCTATGTTCCATGTGCATGCCTGGGGCGTGCCCTATGTGGCCACCATGCTCGGGGTCAAGCAGGTGTACCCGGGGCGATACGAGCCGGAGCTGCTGATGAAACTGATCCAGCAGGAAAAAGTCACCTTCTCCCACTGCGTGCCGACCATCCTGCAGATGCTGATGAACACTCCCAGCGCCAAGGGCCATGACTTTGGCGGCATGCGCATGATCATCGGCGGCAGCGCCCTGAATCGCTCGCTGTATGAGGCGGCCAAGGCCACCGGTATTCAACTGACCGCGGCCTATGGCATGTCGGAAACCTGCCCGCTGATTTCCTGCGCCTATATCAATGAGGAGCTGCTGGCCGGTAACGATGATGAGCGCGCTGCGTACCGGATCAAGGCCGGGGTGCCGGTGCCGCTGGTCGAGGCGGCCATCATGGATGCCGAGGGCAAGCTGCTACCCGCCGATGGCGAGACCCAGGGTGAGCTGGTGCTGCGCGCGCCCTGGCTGACCCAGGGCTATTTCCGCGAGCCGCAGACGGGCGAGGAGCTCTGGGAGCACGGCTGGCTGCATACCGGCGACGTGGCGGCCATCGATGGCATGGGCTTTATCGAGATTCGCGACCGCATCAAGGATGTGATCAAGACCGGTGGCGAATGGATCTCCTCCCTGGAACTGGAAGACCTGATCAGCCGCCATGCCGCCGTGCGCGAAGTGGCAGTGGTCGGCGTGGCCGATCCGCAGTGGGGCGAACGTCCCTTCGCCCTGCTGGTGTTGCGCGAGGGTCAAAGCCTGGATGCCAAGGGGCTTAAGGAGCACCTCAAACCCTTTGTCGAGCAGGGCACCATTAATAAATGGGCGATACCCACTCAGATCGCCCTTGTTACCGAAATTCCCAAAACCAGCGTTGGCAAGCTGGACAAGAAGCGTATTCGCGTTGATATCGCCCAATGGCAGGCGGCGGGCAGTGCGTTTCTGTCCACTCTGTAGGTTCGAGGTGTCAGGCGCAGTGAATTCTACGCCTGCGCTTTAGTTTCCGCCTGCAGGCCTTGTTAATACTGGTTTTTTGAGTATTCAGGGCTTCCCTGGAGTCAGTTTTTGGCAGTCAGGTTGTAAGGCATTGTGTTAGCTGTTTGGCAGTCTGTACAAATCGTTACGTGTGACTATCAGGTCAAACAAGCGTTTGGCTTGGTAATTGCTGCTAAGCCCCTATTCTGGACCTCGTCACAGGCACCCCGTGCCCAAACCTGCAGGCCAGAGTGCCTGGGGGCTGCAAATCACACTTTCGAGGGATCATGCAGTAGCACCCGCTGGCTATAGTCCGCACCATCCATAACAAAAACACATGGAGTAGCGTCGATGACAAAATCACAGCAAATCTGGCGCCTGGCAAAACTGCCACTGGCCGTCAGCCTCGCCACCACTCTCGCCGCACCCGCGTTCGGCGTTACTTTCAATATCGGTGAAATCGAAGGTCAGCTCGATTCGTCCATTTCGGTCGGCGCTAGCTGGTCGGTACGTGGGGCGGATCCAGATCTGATTGGTACTCGTAATGGTGGTAAGGCTTCCTCGCAAACCGGTGATGACGGTCGTCTGAACTTCAAGCGTGGCGAGACCTTCTCGAAGATCTTCAAGGGTATCCATGATCTGGAGCTGAAGTACGGTGATACCGGTGTATTTGTACGGGGCAAGTACTGGTACGACTTCGAGCTGAAAGATGAAAGTCGCATGCTCTACGACATCAGCGACAGCAACCGTAAAGAGGGTGCTCAGTCGGCCGGTGCGCAAATTCTGGATGCCTTTATTTATCACAACTATGCGATTGGCGAGCAGCCAGGCTCGGTGCGTCTGGGCAAGCAGGTCGTTAGCTGGGGTGAAAGTACCTTTATCCAAAACTCGATCAACTCGATCAACCCGGTAGACGTGGCGTCTTTCCGTCGTCCCGGTGCCGAGATCAAGGAAGGTCTGATTCCAGTCAATATGTTCTATGTTGCCCAGAGCCTGACCGAGAACCTCTCAGCTGAGGTGTTCTATCAGTTGGAGTGGGATCAGACCATCGTTGACAACTGCGGCACTTTTTTCGCTCTTGATCCATTAGCCGATGGTTGTACTGATCGTTTGGCTGTTGCCGGAAGCGACTTTGGTGGCCCAGGTAGTCCAGGCTATCGTTACCTCGGTCGCGCCGGGGACAAGGATGCCCGTGATAGCGGCCAGTACGGTATTGCTCTGCGTTGGTTCTCCCCGGAGCTGGATACTGAGTTCGGCTTCTACACCTTGAACTACCACAGCCGCACGCCTAGCTTGTCTTATATCGCAGGCCAGAGCGTGTTCCTACTGCCTAGCTCGGTAGAGAATCCGGCTACCGGTGAAATGTTTGCCAAGTACTATTTGGAATATCCGGAAGATATCCGTTTGCACGGTGTTAGCTTCTCGACAACTGTTGGCTCTGCCTCCGTTGCAGGTGAACTTAGCTATCGTCCGAATATGCCTATGCAGATCAATACCACTGACTTGACTTTGGGCGCTGTTGCGCAGGGACCTTTGGCTCAGTTGTTAGGTGTGCCAACTAACCTGCCAATCTATACCAGCGGCCACGCTCAGTTTGGTGAAGGGGAAAATCTGCAAGGTTATGTGCGCAAGCCACTGACTCAGGCTCAGGTTACTGTGACCCAGTTTATCGATCAGGTTATGGGCGCTTCGCGTCTGACCCTGGTGGGTGAAGTGGGCTATTCCCATGTCAGCAATCTGGGTAAGAACGAGCTGCGTTTCGGTCGTGCACCTGAATTCGGTGCTGGTGAACTGCCAAACAATACCCTCTGTACAGGCACCGCCAACAGCGCAAATCCTGACGAGTGTAACGATAAAGGCTTCTACACCACGACTTCCTGGGGCTACCGTGCCCGCGCGATTCTGGATTATCCGAACGTGTTTGCCGGCGTCAATCTCAAGCCCAATGTCTCCTGGTCGCATGATGTCGATGGTTATGGCCCGACCTTTAACGAAGGCAACAAGGCCATTAGCTTGGGTCTGGATGCCGATTATCAGAACACCTACAGCGCCAGCCTTTCTTACACCGACTTCTTCGGCGGTGAGTACAACACCAATATCGATCGCGACTTTGTCGCCCTCAGCTTTGGCATGAACTTCTAAGCGGACGGGATTTTTAAGGAACACTATGACTATGAAAACAACAAAAGGTCTGCTGCAAACTGGCGCTCTGGCTTTTACGCTGCTGGCCAGCAGCGTAATGGCGGCGGTGTCGCCTGATGAGGCTGCCAAGCTGGGTAAGACTCTGACTCCGGTCGGTGCGGAAATGGCGGGTAACGCCGATGGTTCCATCCCGGCCTGGACCGGTGGTCTGCCGAAAAATGCCGGTGCTGTGGATGCTGCCGGCTTTCTGGCCGATCCGTTCCCCGGCGAGCAGCCGCTGTTCACTATCACTGCGGCCAACGCTGAGCAGTACAAGGACAAGTTGACCCCGGGTCAGCTGGCTATGTTCAAGCGTTATCCGGAAACTTACCGCATGCCGGTGTTCCCGACCCATCGCTCGGCCAGCATGCCGGACTTTGTGTTGGAAGCGGCCATGCGTAATGCCGTCAACACCAAGATGGTGGAAGGCGGTAACGGTTTGGAGAACTTCGAACAGGCCATTCCGTTCCCAATTCCCAAGGACGGTCTGGAAGCGATCTGGAACCATATCACCCGCTACCGTGGTGGCAGCGTGAAGCGTCTGGTAACCCAGGCGACTCCGCAGGCCAATGGTTCCTACAGCATGGTCTACTTCCAGGACGAGTTCACCTT
>JBFHPI010000027.1:0-14550 GCA_041592855.1 Pseudomonas sp. | reverse complement strand
TTGAAGATGTAGCTGTTGACCGCGATGTTCATCAGGGAAATGGTCAGAAACAGCTGCGGAATCGACAGTTCGGCCACCGTCAGAAACAGGATCGAGACAATCGCCGAGATCACCATAAACAGCGCATTGAGAATGTTGTTGGCGGCGATTACCCGCGCCCGCTCGTGCTCCACCGTACGCGACTGGATCAGGGCATACAGCGGCACGATATAAAAGCCACCGAACAGACCGATGCCGAGGATCGAACCGAGCACCCACCAGGCCTGCTCAAAACCCAGCAGGCTCTGCCAGTCATGGGGCTGCGCGGCCTGGGGGAAACCACCGGAATGCCACCACAGCAGCATGCCGAAGATGGTCAGGCCGATGGAGCCGAAGGGCACCAGACCGATCTCCACCTTGTGCCCGCTCATGCGCTCGCAGAGCATCGAGCCCAGGCCAATCCCTAAGGAGAACACGGTGAGAATCAGGGTCACCACGCCCTCGTCGCCATGCAACCAGTCCTTGGCATAGGCCGGAATCTGGGTCAGGTAGATGGCGCCGAGAAACCAGAACCAGGAATTGCCGATCAGCGAGCGTGACACCGCTGGGCGCTGGCCCAGGCCAAGCTTCATGATCAACCAGGACTGACGCAGGATGTTCCAGTCCAGTTTAAGCTCGGGCATGGCCGCCGCCGCCCGGGGAATGCCACGGCTGGCCAGGTAACCGGCCACCGCCACCACCACCACGGAGGACGCCACGATACTGGCATAGGCGCTATAGGCCATGATGATACCGGCGCCTATGGTACCGGCCAGAATGGCCAGAAAGGTGCCCATCTCCACCAGGGCGTTACCGCCCACCAACTCTTCTTCCTTGAGGTGCTGGGGCAGGATCGAATACTTCACCGGGCCGAACAGTGCCGACTGGGTGCCCATGGCGAACAGCACCGCCAGCATCAACGGCAGATTGCCCAGCAGCACGCCGACGGCGCCCAGGACCATGATGCACACCTCGGCCAGCTTGATCTGGCGGATCAGCGCATCCTTGGCAAACTTCTCGCCGAACTGGCCACCGAGGGCGGAAAACAGGAAAAACGGCAGGATAAATAACAGGGCACAGAGGTTGACCAGCAGGCTCTTGTCCGCCTCGGCGCTGAGTTTGAACAGGATGGTAAGGATCAGCGCCTGCTTGAAAATATTGTCGTTAAAGGCACCCAGCAGCTGGGTAATAAAAAATGGCAGAAAACGCTTCTTGCCCAGCAGGGCGAATTGCGATTGTTGGGTCATCGTCCGTGTACCTGTATGCAGTGGCCAAGCGGTTCGTCCTGCATTTGACTGCAAGACCCTTGCGCAAAGCCACAACAAAGCTGGCTTTTTACTGCAAAATCGGCGCTACAGCGCAGTTAAAGTGGCAACTGGCCGAACAACCCACGCAGCAGAAAGAACACCAGCAAGCCACCGCCGATGGTTGCCAGCAGGTGTCGGGTGACCGCGGCAATGGCAATACAAGCCAGTCCCGCCAGCAGGTAGGCATTGTCCAGAGCAAGGTCCCACTGCTGGCCATCCGGCAGCAACATGCCGGGCACCACAATGGCAGTCAGCACCGCCGTCGGCACGTAGTGCAGGCCCTGGCGCACCAGCACCGGGAAGCGCAGATCGGGAAAGGCGAACAGGCTGTAGCGGGTGGCAAAGGTGATCGCCAGCATGCCCAGGATCAGCAACCAGATATCCATCACACCAGTTCCTCCTGCAAGGCCGGCTTACGTCGCTCCAGCCACACCCCGACCACTATGCCGCTGGCCGCTGCGGCCATCAGTCCCAGCTTGTAGGGCAGATCGTGACAGACCAGCGCCACCGCGGCAGCCACCAGCGCCGCTGCCACCTGCGGCTGGCTCCTGAGCATGGGCACGACGATGCCGATAAAGGTCGCCAGCATGGCGAAATCCAGCCCCCAGTCGCCAATGTTGGGGATCGCCTGGCCGAACAGCACACCAATCAGGGTGCACAGCAGCCAGTTGAAGTACATGGCCAGCGCCGCACCGAGAAAATACCAGTGCCGATACGGCCCGCTATCACCACGCGCATAACGTTGCAGCACCACCGCATAGGCCTCATCGGTCAGCCAGAAGGCCAGTGGCATGCGCCAGCGCGTGGCCAGGTGGCGTACGAAGGGCTGCAGGCTGGCGCTGTACAGGGCATGACGCAGATTGACCACGAAGGTGGTGAGCAGCACCACCGCCACCCCGGCGCCACCCGCCAGCAGGCTGATGGCGATAAACTGCGCCGAACCGGCGAACACCAGCGCCGACATGCCCAGGGTCTGCCAGGAATTGAGCCCTGCGGCACCGGCCAGGCTGCCGAAGATGATGCCGAAAGGAATGGCGCCGAGGAGCATCGGCAGCATATCGCGGGCGCCCTGGGTGAATTCGTGATATCGGGACATGAAACCTCCTTGGCCGCCGAGCGTAGCGGAGGTCCACGAGAAGGTCTTGAACAATCTTGCGCAGTTGCCCAGGCTCAGCTCTGACAGGCCTTGCGGTATTCACCCGGCGCAACACCATAGGCCTGCTTGAACTGGCGCGTCAGATGGCTCTGATCGGCGTAGCCCAGTTGCTGTGCTACGTTCAAAGGTGTGCAACCGCTTTTCAGTAATGCCCGCGCCTGCTCCAGACGCCGCTGCTTAAGCCAGGCATGGGGCGGCAGGCCGGTGGCGCGCCGAAATACCCGAACAAAATGGAAAGGCGACAGATTGACTGCGGCCGCTAGCTGATCCAGCGACGGCGGCTCGCACAGCTGACTGGCCAATAGCTCCTTGCCCAGCGCCACGGCGCGCGGTTCCTGCGTGACGCGCCCCGGCGATGGGAGGCGTGCATAGCGCTGCAACAACTCGAACATCACTTCACGCCAGAACGTCTGACGCTGCAGAGCGCAGGCCTGCGGCTCCTCCAACAGTCGGTGCAGCGCACTCAGGCGCAATGCCAGTAGCGGGTCCTCGTGGACGCTGTCACGGAACATTGGCGGCGCGGCGCGGGGCAAATCGAGCTCAACCAATAGCGCCTCAAGCGTGCCCGGTTGCGGGTAGAACACCCGGTACTGCCAGCCCTGCTCAACGCCCTTGGAGCCGGTGTGCACTTCATCCGGATTGAGCAAGGCGATACTGCCAGCGCCCGCCAGATGCTCGACGCCACGATAGCGATAACGTTCAGCACCGGCTTCAAGCACGGCAATCACATGCCCGTCATGCACGTGCGGAGCGAAACGGTGCTCGATAAAACGCGCGGACAAAAGCTCCAGCCCGTGCAGTTCTTCACTTGTGCTGAAACGTGCGAACTCCTCTCCCGTCAACGGCTGCATGGTTCAGGCACCGAAGCGTGCTTCCATCTGCTGCTTGAGCGCCGGCCACTCATGGTCGGTAATGCTGTACAGCACGCTGTCGTCCAGGCGCCCGTCGGCCAGGCGACGATGGTTGCGCAGCAGGCCCTCACGCACGGCACCGAGTTTTTCGATGGCGCGCTGCGAGCGCAGGTTGCTGGCGGCGGTTTTCAGCTGCACGCGCACCATGCGCCAATTTTCAAAGGCATGACGCAGCATCAGGTACTTGATCTGGCTGTTCAGGCCCGTGCCGTGCTGAGCCTGATCGAGCCAGGTCCAGCCGATCTCGCAGGCCGGCAGGTGGGTCATAAAGTCGGCGTAGCGGGTGGTACCCAGCAGTTGCTCGCCCAGGCGCACCACCAGCGGCAATGCGCTGCCATCCTGCTGTGCCTGAAGCGCCTGGCGATACCAGTCCAGACGCTGGGTGCCGTTCATATAGGCGAGCTGCTGGCGATTGGCTTCGGCCAACTCGGCCAGGGCATGAATATCGCTTTCCTGCATGGGGTCCAGGCGCAACGCTCCGCGTTGCAGACTGACAGGGTGCGGCTTGAACATCGGGGGTCCCTCCACGGACAGAGTCGCAGGCCGGCGACGCTAACAGACCGGCCTGCCGTGCACAATCCACAACAGCTATAAACCTCCTAGCCCTGCGACCTTGGTCGTGCCTGACGACCCGAGATATTGCTGCAACACTGTTATGCAGTATTGTCCGCGGGCCAGTACAGGCCGGCTTATACCCGCCGGAAAACTGCACAGAACCTCATTTTCAACGGGCGCGGCCCGGTGTTCTGCAATTGGAGTAAGCATGACCCTGTCCAGCGGGCTGATTGCCAGCGTTGCCCTGATCTATATGGCCCTGCTGTTCGCCATCGCCTTCTATGGCGACCGCCGCCGTACGCCCATGTCGCCGCGGGTGCGGGCCTGGGTCTACTCGCTGTCGCTGGCGGTGTACTGCACCAGTTGGACCTTCTTCGGTGCCGTGGGCCAGGCTGCCGAGCAGCTGTGGGCCTTTCTGCCGATCTACCTGGGCCCGATCATCATCCTGATTTTCGCCCCCTGGGTGCTGCACAAGATGGTGATGATCAGCAAACAGGAGAACATCACCTCCATCGCCGACTTTATCGCCGCCCGCTACGGCAAATCGCAGAATCTGGCGGTGGTGGTGGCGCTGATCTGCCTGGTCGGGGTGCTGCCCTATATTGCCCTGCAACTCAAGGGCATCGTCCTCGGGGTCAACCTGCTGGTGGGCGCCGGGGCCGAATCCACCGGCACCCGCGCTCAGGACACGGCGCTGATCGTGTCGCTGATTTTGGCGCTGTTCACCATTTTGTTCGGTACGCGCAATCTGGATGTGACCGAGCACCACCGCGGCATGGTGCTGGCGATTGCCTTCGAATCCCTGGTCAAGCTGTTGGCCTTTCTTGCCGTCGGCGCCTTCGTGACCTACGGCCTGTACAACGGCTTCGATGACCTGTTCAACCAGGCCCGGGACAACCCCGCCCTGGATCAGTTCTGGGCGGAAACAGTGAACTGGCCGGCCATGCTGACCCAGACCGGCCTGGCCATGATCGCCATCATCTGTCTGCCGCGGCAGTTCCACGTTACCGTGGTGGAAAATATCGAGCCCAAGGACCTCAACCTGGCCCGCTGGGTGTTCCCCGCCTACCTGGTGCTGGCTGCGCTGTTCGTGGTGCCCATCGCCCTGGCCGGACAGATGCTCTTGCCCCCCGGCGTTACCCCGGACTCCTTCGTCATCAGCCTGCCCCTGGCCGAGGCCCACCCAGCCCTGGCCCTGCTGGCCTTTATCGGCGGCGCCTCGGCGGCTACCGGCATGGTGATCGTGGCCTCGGTGGCGCTGTCGACCATGATTTCCAACGACATGCTGCTGCCGGCCCTGCTGCGTCGGAAAAACACCGAACGCCCTTTCGAGGCCTTTCGTCACTGGATGCTCACGGCCAGACGAGTCAGCATCGTGCTGATCCTGCTGCTGGCCCATGTCTGCTATCGCCTGCTCGGCGAGGGTGCCAGCCTGGCCACCATCGGCCAGGTATCGTTCGCCGCCATCGGCCAACTGGCCCCAGCCATGTTCGGCGCCCTGGTGTGGAAGCAGGCCAACCGCCAGGGGGTGTTCGCCGGACTGATCTTCGGCGCCCTGATCTGGTTCTACACCCTGATCCTGCCCCTGATAGCCCGTGGCCTGGGCTGGCCGCTGGACGTTTTTCCGGGCCTGCAGACCCTGCTGCATGGGCCCATAGGTTTTCAGATGGACCCCCTGACCCGCGGCGTATTGCTCTCGCTGGCCGGTAACTTCCTGCTGTTTGCCTGGGTGTCCTATTTCTCCCGCACCCGGGTCGCCGAGCACTGGCAGGCCGGACGCTTTATCGGCCATGACTTCGGCGCCAAGCCCAGCAGCCGCAGCCTGCTGGCGGTGCAGGTGGATGACCTGCTGCTGCTGGCCAGCCGCTTTGTCGGCGAGGATCGGGCGCGGCAGAGCTTTATGCGTTTCGCCTACCGTCAGGGCAAGCCCTTCGACCCCAACCAGACCGCCAACAGCGACTGGATCGCCCATACCGAGCGCCTGCTGGCCGGCGTGCTGGGCGCCTCCAGCACCCGCGCGGTGGTCAAGGCGGCCATCGAAGGGCGCGAGATGCAGGTCGAGGACGTGGTGCGCATCGTCGATGAAGCGTCCGAGGTGCTGCAGTTCAACCGCGCCCTGCTGCAGGGGGCGATCGAGAACATCACCCAGGGCATCAGCGTGGTCGATCAGAACCTGCGCCTGGTGGCCTGGAACCACCGTTATATCGAGCTGTTCAACTACCCCGAGGGCCAGGTCTATGTCGGTCGTCCGGTGGCCGAGCTGATCCGCTTCAACGCCCAGCGTGGCCTCCTCGGCGCCGGTGATATCGAGGAGCATGTCAGCAAGCGTCTGTACTGGATGCGCCAGGGCACGCCGCACACCTCCGAGCGCCTGTTCCCCAACGGCCGGGTCATCGAGCTGATCGGCAACCCCATGCCCGGCGGTGGCTTCGTCATGAGCTTTACCGATATCACCGAGTTCCGCGAAGCCGAGCGCGCCCTCAAGGAAGCCAACGAGGGCCTGGAACAACGGGTGGCCGAGCGCACCTTCGAGCTGTCCCAGCTCAACCAGGCCCTGGGCGATGCCAAGGCCGTGGCCGAGGCCGCCAATCAGTCGAAAACGCGCTTTCTCGCCGCCGTCAGCCATGACCTGATGCAACCGCTGAATGCCGCCCGCCTGTTCTCCGCCGCGCTGTCCCATCAGGAAGACAGCCTGCCCCTGGAGGCCCGGGAACTGGTGCGGCACCTGGACAGTTCGCTGCGCTCGGCGGAAGACCTGATCAGCGACCTGCTGGATATTTCGCGCCTGGAAAACGGCCGTATCAACCCGGAACGCCAGCCCTTTGTACTCAATGAACTGTTCGCCACCCTGGGCACCGAATTCCGCGCCCTGGCCCATGAGCAGGGCATCGACCTGCGCATTCGTGGCAGCCGCCTGCGCGTGGACAGCGACAGCAAGTTGCTGCGCCGGGTGCTGCAGAACTTCCTCACCAACGCCTTCCGCTACGCCAAGGGCCGCGTGCTGCTGGGCGTGCGCCGCCAGGGTGGGCAGCTGCGCCTGGAGGTATGGGACCGTGGCCCTGGCATCCCCGAGGACAAGCGCAGAGTAATTTTCGAGGAATTCAAGCGCCTGGACAGCCACCAGACCCGCGCCGAGAAAGGCCTGGGCCTGGGCCTGGCGATTGCCGACGGCCTGTGCCGGGTACTCGGCCATCGCCTGGAGGTGCGTTCCTGGCCGGGCAAGGGCAGCGTCTTCAGCGTCTGCGTGCCCCTGGCCCAGCAGAGTGCGCCCAAGCCCGTGGCAGCCTCCGTGGAAGTCAACGGACAGGCCCTGAGCGGCGCCCAGGTGCTGTGCATCGACAACGAGGACAGCATCCTCGCCGGCATGCACAGCCTGCTGTCGCGCTGGGGCTGCCAGGTGTGGACAGCGCGCAACCGCCTGGAATGCGAACACCTGCTCAGCGAGGACGTGCGCCCGCAGCTGGCCCTGGTGGACTACCACCTGGATGAGGGCGAAACCGGCACAGAGCTGATGGCCTGGCTGCGCACCCGCCTGGGCGAACCCCTGCCGGGTGTGGTGATCAGCGCCGATGGCCGCCCCGAACTGGTGGCCCAGGTGCATGCCGCCGGCCTCGACTACCTGGCCAAGCCGGTCAAGCCAGCGGCCTTGCGCGCCCTGCTCAGCCGCCATCTAAGCCTGCGTTGAGCTGGGGCAATATACCTCGCACGCCGGCAGCTAAACTGCCGGCATCGCCCTTGTTCAAGGTCTGAGCATGCCCGACGCCCTCGACACCCTGCTGAACTTTGCCAGCGCCCTGGCCGCCGGCCTGCTGATCGGCGCCGAGCGTGGCTGGCAGGGGCGCAATGATGACGACCGCCAACTGGTCGCCGGCATCCGCACCTTTGCTCTGAGCGCCCTGCTCGGTGGCTTTGCCCTGCTCCTGGGCGAGCGTTTTGGCGTGGTGGCCTGGGCGACGATCTTCGTCAGCTTTGCCGCCCTGGTGATCGCCTCTTATTTCGGCGAGCTGCAACGTACCGGCGATATGGGTCTGACCAGCGAAGTGGCCATGCTGATCACCTTTCTGCTCGGCAGCCTGGCCGTGGCCGGGCACCCGCCCCTGGCCGCCGCCGGCGCGGTGGCGGTGGCCCTGCTGCTGAGCCTGAAGCGGGTGCTGCATGGGGCCCTGCAGCAACTGAGTGAAGAGGAGCTGTCCGGCACCCTCAAGCTGTTGTTTATCTCCCTGGTGCTGCTGCCAGCCCTGCCCAACCAGGGCTACGGACCCTGGCAGGCGCTCAACCCCTATGTGATCTGGTGGATGGTGGTGCTGATCGCCGGCATTGGCTTTGCCGCCTATATCGCCATCCGCCTGGTCGGTACCCGGCACGGTCTGCTGATAACCGCCCTGCTCGGCGGCATCGTTTCCTCCACCGCCATGACCATTACCCTGGCGCGCCTGGCCGAAGGCAGGCGGATCAATACCCTGCTGGCCTGCGGCCTGCTGGCGACCTCGGCGCTGATGTTTCCGCGGGTCTTGCTGGAAGTCGGCCTGGTCAACCCAGGCTTGCTCCCCCAGCTGTTCTGGCCCCTGGCCTGCGCCACCCTGATCTACGCCGGCGGTGCCTGGCTGTACTACCGACGCGCCGACAGCGAAGCCGTGGACAGCACCGAAGCGCCGCTGAACAACCCGTTCGAGCTAGCCCCGGCCCTGCGCTTCGCCGCTCTGCTGGCGCTGATCCTGCTGCTGGTGGAGGCGGCCCAGGCCTGGTTCGGCGAGCGCGGCGTGTATGCCGTGGCCTTGCTCTCCGGACTGGCGGATGTCGATGCCATCACCCTGTCCCTGGCGCGCAGTGCCCAGGGCGAGCTGGGCAATCAGGTGGCGGTACAGGGCATCTTTCTCGCGGCCCTGAGCAACAGCCTGGTCAAGGCCTTTCTCGCGGCCCTGATCGGTGGCCGGGCCCTGGCCATGCTGACCCTGCCGGTAATGGCCATCGGCCTGCTGCTTGGCGCCCTGACCCTGCTGGCGCTGTAACGCCCGACTTTTCGCCGGCTGTGGCTGGCGCCGCGATTGCCGAGAATCAACTTATCCAGCGGGAGGACAAGGCGATGCAGGCAGTGCAGTGGGTTGACAGCGATGGCGTGCAGTTGGCGGTCTACCGCTGGGGCAAACCCGGCGGCATTCCGCTGCTGCTGGTACATGGCTACCCGGACAGCCACCACACATGGCTGCCGCTGATCGAACAGCTCCAGGATGACTTTCAGCTATTCGCCTACGATGTGCGCGGCTTTGGCGCCTCGGACAAGCCCGCCGGCAACGCCGCCTACCGCCTGCCCCAGCTGGGCCGCGACCTGCGCGCCGTGGTGCGGGCCGTCAGCCCGGACCGGCCGGTACACCTGATTGCTCACGACTGGGGCTCGATTCAAAGCTGGGAAGCGGTGTGCGAGCCACACAGCACGGACTTTCTCGCCTCCTACACCAGTATTTCCGGGCCCTGCCTGGATCATGTCGGCCACTGGCTGCGCCAGCGCCTGGGTAGCATGAGCCTGCGCGCCTGGGGCGAAGCCGGTGGCCAGCTGCTGCACTCCTGGTATGTGTTGCTGTTCCATCTGCCCTGGCTGCCGGAGCTGACCTGGCGCCTGGGCCTGGCCAGGGTCTGGCACAGGCTGATCGGACGCCTGGAAGGGGTGCAGCCGGCCGCCAATCCCAGCCAGCTCAGCGATGCCATTCATGGCATCCGCCTGTACCGCGCCAACTTTATCCGCAGCCTGCTCAGGCCGCGCCAGCGCCATACCCGGCTGCCGGTGCAACTGGTTATTCCGAGCAGGGATCTGTTTGTGCGGCCGCAGCTATTCGATGGCTTGCAGCAATGGACTGGGCCACTGTGTGTACGCGAGGCCCGTGCCGGGCATTGGCAACTGCTGAGCCAGCCCCAGCAACTGGCCGGCTGGGTGGCGGAGTTTGCCCGACAGCATGAAAGCCGCGCCAGGCAGCCTCAGATCGCGCCGGCCTGATCAGTCCCCGCTGGCGCTTTCTTCCAGCTGCGGCATCACCGCGGCCCGTTCCAGCAACTCTGGCGCCAGGCTCTTGCTCGCCCGGGCACCGAGCAGCTTGAGGTTTTCCACTCGACTGACGATATTGCCGCGGCCCGCGCACAGTTTGTTGCGCGCCCCGGCATAGGCCTTGTCCAGCTGCTGCAGACGCGCGCCCATCTCGTCAAGATCCTGGATAAAGGCAACGAACTTGTCGTACAAGGCCCCGGCCCGTTCGGCGATCTCCCGGGCATTCTGGTTCTGCCGCTCCTGACGCCAGAGGCTGTCGATCACCCGCAGGGTGGCCAACAGGGTGGTCGGGCTGACGATCACGATATGCTGGTCGAAGGCCTCCTGGAACAACCCCGGATCGGCCTGCAGTGCGGCGGCAAAGGCTGCCTCGATGGGTACGAAGAGCAGGACGAAGTCCAGGCTGTGCAGGCCTTCCAGACGCTGGTAGTCCTTCAGTGAAAGCCCCTTGAGGTGGCTGCGCAGCGACAGCACATGCTGCTTGAGCGCCTGCTGGCGGGCCGCGTCATCGTCGCTGGCAATAAACTGCTGGTAGGCACTGAGGCTGACCTTGGCGTCCACCACCACCTGGCGCTCGCCGGGCAGATGGATCAGCACATCGGGCTGAAAACGCTCGCCATCGGCGCTCTTGAGGCTGACCTGGGTCTGGTATTCGCGGCCCTTCTCCAGGCCGGCATGTTCCAGCACCCGCTCCAGCACCAGCTCACCCCAGTTACCCTGGGTTTTCTGGCCCTTGAGGGCGCGAGTCAGGTTGGTCGCCTCATCACCCAGGCGCTGGTTGAGCTGCTGCAGTCGCTCCAGTTCCTTGGCCAGGGAGAAACGTTCACGAGCCTCCTGCTGGTAGCTGTCCTCGACACGCTTCTCGAAGGCCTGGATACGCTCCTTGAGCGGGTCGAGCAACTGGCCGAGCTGTTGCTGGCTGGTCTCATTGAAGCGCTGCTCGCGCTCATCGAAAATCTTGCCGGCCAGCTCGGCAAACTGGGCGCGCAGCTCATCGCGGGAACCCTGCAGATCCTCCAGGCGCTGCTGGTGACTGCCCTGCTGCTCCTTGAGCTCGGCCGCCAGGGCGGCGCGCTGAGCATCCAGCCGGCGGATTTCAGCTTCCTGCTGCTCGCGCTGCTGCTGCCAGGCATGGGCCGCCTCACGGGCGATTTGCCGCTCATGCTGCAGCAGCTCCGCCTCGCGGCGCAGGGCGGCCAGTTCGGCCTGTTGTTCGACCTTGATTTCGCTGATTGCCAGCAGCTCTTCGCGGCAGTCATCCAGCTGCGCGGCCAGGCCGCTCTGGGCCAGCTGTGCGTGGTTCAGGCGCTCTTGCAACAGGCTGAACTGCAGTGCCTGACTGGTCAGGCGGCGCTGCAACTGCAGGTTCATATAAAGCAGAGGCAGGGCGGCGGCGGCAAAACCGAGCAGCAACGGGGTCAGCAGCGGAACAAGATCAATGGGCATGGGTAACTCCACAGCAAAGTACTGGCAGTATAACCAGTATCCCGAGTGGAATCAGAGGCGAATCAGAGATGCTTCAGCAACTGCCGAGCCTGTTCACAGCCCTGACCTGCGGCCAGTTCCAGCCAGTGACGGGCCTGCTGCGGTTCGTTGTTGGACTCATGCAACAGCTGGCCAAGCTCCAGTTGCGCGCGCTGATCACCGGCCCGCGCCGCCTGACGCAGCAGTTCCAGGCCGATACGGCGGTCGCGGGGGTTGCCACAGTCACGGCAGAGCATGCTGCCCAAACGGCTCTGCGCCGGCACCTCGCCCTGCAGCGCTGGTTGCTTGAGCAAACGCCCGGCAAAGCGCTTGACGCTGACTGCATGCCCCAGGCGCGGGCTGTCGAGCAGCCAGAGGGCGACGCGGGTGGGAAAACGTTTGACCGAAGACGACGCGGGAGCTGGGAGGCGAGGCAGTGCACGAGGCATAAAACACGGAAGGGGTAGCCGGGAAGGCGCGCCACTCTACTCCTTTTTTCGCCGAGGTAAAGCCTTTACCCGGAGGTCGAATGTCGCATGCCCGCCTACCCCAGTTTTCGCGCCGATCGCCTCCCCCTGGTACCCACCCTGGTTGCCCACAGCTGACTGATAAAGCGCCAGGGCGCGACCTAGAGCAAGCGCTTGGCTTAATCCACAGAAGCTGTGGATAACTTCGTGGATAACATGGGCGCAAGCGTCGCCAGCGCCTATGCCATGGGGCCTGGAGTCAAACTGGCGGTTTTTTCACCACCTCAAAAAAACCATATTTTTCATTGACTTATAAAAACGCAACGAAGAATCAAGGGTTTAGCGCAATCACAAAAGGTCGATTGACAAGTCGCCTCGCAATTGTGCACAAGTCTGCCCCTTGGTTCTTCGGCGCGCCCTTTTTAGGGGCGTTTTGCCCGCCTCCACGCCGCTCGCCCTAGGCCGGCAATGGCAACTGACCTTCGTGCATAAAAGCCTGAAGTGGAAATAACCGGGGTTGATCGGGCACCTGGGCATTTTTGAAGGCGACATGCTCGGCGGTGGTTTCACAAAGCCAGGGCAACAGGTTGCGCGGGCGCTTTTCCGCCAGGGCGCTGGGCACAAACAGGGCGACATTAAGCCCCCCCTGGGGGCAGCGCGCCGAACGGTACTCGAAAGCCTCTACCCCGGCAGCACGCATGGCACTGCCCAGGGCCTGGCTGGCGCCGTAGTCACTGCGATGGCACAAGGCGGTCTGCTCGCTGGCAAAGGGCGGGCGCTGCAACTGAATGCCTCTGCTGGTCTGATAACGCGCTTCAAAGCTGCTGTGCTCGGAATGGATGCGCCCACTGGGTGGCGGGCTGGCCATGCCGGTCCACAGCACGAAACGGTAATAGGCGGCCTCGGCCATGGCGGTTTCCAGGCGCAGAGCGCCGTAGAACAGGCTGGGCTCATGCACCCGGCCAAAGCGCGAGCCCCAGCGCAGTGGCGGATAACGAAAGGGCGTCTGCAGCAGATAATGCAGTGGCTCGGCGCTGTCTGGCAGCGGCGGCTTGCTGCTTTCCAGCAGTTCCTCCAGCAGGGCCTGCTCGGCCAGGCTGTCGACCAGTTGCAGGGTGGCCACCTGGGCCTGACTTTCCACCAGGCGAACCAGGCGTCCACGCAGGGGCCTGATCTGTTGCAAGCCAACGCAACGCTGCCAGATATCCATGGCCGCGAACTCCTTCTTGTTATCGGTCAGATCGAAGTGCAATCGGTATCAGGCATTGCCGCGAATGGCATCCAGATACTCCACCACCCGAACCAGCCCCTGCACCTGCAGCATCATCTGCAACGGCTCAGCTTGTAAATGATGGTTATAGGTGCGGAGAAAATGACGCATATCGGCAAGATCACCGCCGAACAGAGCGAAGAGCGAGCGATAGATACGGATCAGCAGCAGGGCCAGTTCGGCGCTCTTGCTGCCCGCCCGCAGGCCGTTCTCCGCCCAGCGGGGTATCGCCGTGCGATGCACGCCTACAATCTCCGCCAGTTCCTGCTGACTCAGCCCCAGTTGCTCGCGGGTATTGAGCAGCGCCTTGGCCAATACCCGGTCGGCATCGACTTCAGCCTTGAGTAATGCGCCCACGATTACCTCCTGCGTGTATTTACGACAAAACTAGCACTTAGTGATGCAAATGCACAGCACGACATGCAGATCGACTGGCAGCTGCGCAGCCCATGCAGTAAGTTCCCAACAACCTACCAAGGATCAACGCCCATGATCGGCCGGCGAAACTGGATGCGCCTCGCTCTTGCCCTCGCCCTGCTTGCCCTGGCGCTGGGCGGCTATGGCTATATCAGCCTGCAGCGCCTGCTCCAGCAACAAGGCATCGAGCTGCGCCACTGGCAGGGTCTGCGCCTCTCAAGCCAGGGGCTGCATCTGCAGCAACTGCACCTGCAGCAGCAGGGCAGCCAATTGCAGCTGGAGCGCCTGCTGCTGGCCTGGCGCGGGCTGAGCCTGCAGCCGCCCTACTTTCAGCAGCTGCAACTGCAGCGACTGCAGGCACAGCTGGCAGCACCGGCCGACAGCACCAGCAGCGCTGCGCCGGCAATCGAACCTGCAACCCTGCTGGGTGCCCTCGGTCTGCTGCCCGAGCAGCTGCGTATCCAGCAGTTCACCGTGGATCTGCCCTGCGCCCGGGGCCGCTGTACCCTGCAGGGTGATCTGCACCTGGACCGCCAGAGCGACGCCACCGCCCAGCACCTCGACCTGCAGCTTAACCTGGGCAGCGACGCAGGCCCGCCGCTCAATGCGCGGGCTCGCCTGCAGGGCAACGCCGAGCAAGCCGAGCTGCAGCTGGAGCTGGCCGTGGCCGGCGAAACGCAGCTGCGGGTCGATAGCCAGTTCCAGCAGAGCGCGCAGGGCAACCAGTGGCAGGGTCGCCTCAGCGCCCCCGATCTCGGCGCCGCCACAGCGCTGCAGACCTGGCTGGGACAATGGCTGGAAGAGGAACTGCCAAGCCTGCCCCAGCCGCCCGGCGCTGCTCACCTGGCTGCCGAGTGGCAACTGCACCTGCCCCCCGGCCCGCTGAATACGGCGCAGCTGACCCAGGCCCGGGGCCAGCTAAGCGCCAGCGCCGAACTGAACGAGCCC
>JBFHPI010000026.1:0-14667 GCA_041592855.1 Pseudomonas sp. | reverse complement strand
GACCGCTACCAGCTGTTCGGCCCGCCGGCCATCCTGCTGTTCGACGCCAAGGGTGACGAATGGCGCGATCTGCGTGTCGTAGGGGAGATCGATGCGTCGACCTTTGCCGCTCGCCTGGGTAACGCCCGCGAACGCTTCTAAGCCACTCGGTCATATATCTGACGCAATCTGCGTCCATCGTGTTGACTACTGCTGGCAACTGGACAGCCTCCGTCCAGCTGCGGCATAGTCCTGCGCAGCGCAAAAACAAGGAAGCATCGCCATGGCGACCCTACTGGTACTGCACGGCCCCAATCTCAACCTGCTCGGCACCCGGGAACCGGACAAATACGGCGCCACCACCTTGAGCGAGATCAACCAGGATCTGGAGCGCCGCGCCCGCGACGCCGGCCACCACCTGCTGCACCTGCAGAGCAATGCCGAGTACGAGCTGATCGAGCGCATTCACGCCGCAAAAGGCGAAGGTGTCGACTTTATCCTGATCAATCCCGCCGCTTTTACCCATACCAGCGTCGCATTACGTGACGCGTTGCTGGCGGTGAGCATCCCATTCATCGAAGTGCACCTGTCCAACGTGCACAAACGTGAAGCCTTCCGCCATCACTCCTACTTTTCAGATGTTGCAGTCGGGGTGATCTGCGGTCTGGGCGCCAGTGGTTATCGCCTGGCCCTGGAAGCGGCACTCGAACAATTGGCTGAGCGCGAGTGACTCGACGCACAGCCACACAGCCCTACCTCACCTCTGGGAGTTGACCATTCATGGATATTCGTAAAGTCAAAAAGCTGATCGAACTGCTGGAAGAGTCCGGTATCGACGAGCTGGAGATTAAAGAAGGCGAAGAGTCGGTGCGCATCAGCCGCCACAGCAAGCAGCCGGCCTATGCGCCGCAGCCGATGTACGCCCAGGCCCCGGCCGCCGCACCGGTCGCCGCCACTGCCCCAGCTGCAGCACCGGTGGCTGACGCAGCCCCGGCTGCGCCCAAGCTGAACGGCAGCGTGGCGCGCTCGCCTATGGTCGGGACTTTCTACCGCGCTGCTTCACCGACCTCGGGCTATTTCGTCGAAGTGGGCCAGACCGTGAAGAAAGGCGACATCCTGTGCATCGTCGAAGCCATGAAGATGATGAACCACATCGAGGCCGAAGCCAGCGGCGTGATCGAATCCATCCTGGTGGAAAACGGCCAGCCGGTTGAGTACGACCAGCCCCTGTTCACCATCGTTTGATGCGCGGGGAGCCTGCAATGCAGAAGCTGGAAAAAGTCCTGATCGCCAACCGTGGCGAAATCGCCCTGCGCATCCTGCGCGCCTGTAAGGAACTGGGCATCAAGACGGTGGCCGTGCACTCCACCGCCGACCGTGAACTGATGCACCTGGGCCTGGCCGACGAATCCGTCTGCATCGGCCCGGCCTCCGGCGCGCTGTCCTACCTGAATATCCCGGCCATCATCAGCGCCGCGGAGCTGACCGGTGCCACCGCCATCCACCCGGGATACGGCTTCCTCGCCGAGAACGCCGACTTCGCCGAACAGGTGGAGAACTCCGGCTTTGCCTTTATCGGGCCGAAAGCCGAGACCATCCGCCTGATGGGTGACAAGGTGTCGGCCAAGGACGCCATGATCAAGACCGGCGTACCGGTGGTGCCTGGCTCCGACGGCCCGCTGCCGGAAGATGAGGAAGAAGCCCTGCGTATCGCCCGCGAAGTGGGCTATCCGGTGATCATCAAGGCCGCCGGCGGTGGCGGTGGTCGCGGCATGCGCGTGGTGCACAAGGAAGAAGACCTGATCAAATCGGCCAAGCTGACCCGCACCGAAGCTGGCGCCGCGTTCGGCAACCCCATGGTCTATTTGGAGAAGTTCCTCGGCAATCCGCGCCACGTCGAGGTGCAGGTACTGTCCGACGGCCAGGGTAACGCCATCCACCTGTTCGACCGCGACTGCTCGCTGCAGCGCCGCCATCAGAAGGTGATCGAAGAGGCACCGGCCCCCTATATCGATGAAAAGGCTCGCGCCGAAGTGCTCAAGCGCTGCGTCGATGCCTGCGTCGAAATCGGCTACCGCGGCGCCGGCACCTTCGAGTTCCTCTACGAAGACGGCCACTTCTACTTTATCGAGATGAACACCCGCGTGCAGGTGGAGCATCCGGTCACCGAAATGATCACCGGCTTCGATATCGTCAAGGAGATGCTCAGCATCGCCGCCGGCAACAAGCTGTCGATCAAGCAGGAAGACGTGAAGATCCTCGGTCACTCGGTCGAGTGCCGGATCAACGCCGAAGACCCGGACAACTTCATGCCCAGCCCCGGCAAGGTCAAACACTTCCATGCCCCGGGCGGCAATGGCGTTCGGGTCGACTCGCATCTGTACAGCGGTTACAGCGTGCCGCCGCACTACGACTCGCTGATCGGCAAGCTGATCACCTTCGGCAAGGACCGCGACGAAGCCATGGCGCGCATGCGCAACGCCCTGGACGAGATCGTGGTCGATGGCATCAAGACCAACGTACCGCTGCACCGCGACCTGGTTCGCGACAAGGGTTTCGTCAAGGGTGGCGTGAATATCCACTATCTGGAAAAGAAACTGGGTATGGATAAGCACTAAGCCCATGACCTGCTGCGCGTCGGCGGCCCTGCGTTAAAAGTGGCCAAGGAATGCTCATTTACCCATGTAAACTCCGCTTCCTCAGCCACTTTCGCCTTGTCCCGCTCTAGCTCGCGAGGTCATGACTGAAATGCTCAACAAGGGCTGCCATTCGGCAGCCCTTGTCGTTTCAGCGGCCGAACTGGCAAGTCGCCTACCCCATCAAGTAAGCTGCGCGCCAATTTGCGCCATCACGCCACAGAGTTCACGAGGTTTTCCATGCCCTGGTTACAAGTTCGTCTGGCCATCACCCCGGAGCAGGCGGAGACCTACGAGGACGCCCTGTTGGAAGTCGGCGCCGTATCGGTGACTTTTATGGACGCCGAAGACCAGCCGATCTTCGAGCCGGATCTGGGCACCACGCCGCTGTGGTCGAACACCCACCTGCTTGCCCTGTTCGAAGCCGATAGCGACGCCAACGCGGTATTTGCCCACCTGCAGTTGCTGACCGGCAGTGAGCTGCCGGAACACCAGGCCGAAGTCATTGCCGACCAGGACTGGGAGCGCAGCTGGATGGATGGCTTTAAGCCCATGCGTTTCGGCCAGCGCCTGTGGATCGTGCCGAGCTGGCATGCGGAGCCGGAGCCGGACGCGGTCAATCTGCTGCTCGATCCGGGGCTGGCCTTCGGTACCGGCACCCACCCGACCACCGCGCTGTGCCTGGAATGGCTGGACGGCCAGGACCTCACCGACTGCAACGTCATCGACTTTGGCTGCGGCTCGGGGATTCTGGCCATTGCCGCCCTGCTGCTCGGCGCGCGCCAGGCCGTGGGCACCGATATCGACCCCCAGGCCCTGGAGGCTTCCCGCGACAATGCCTCGCGCAACGGCATCGACCCGGCCCGTTTCCCGGTCTATCTGCCGGCGGATATGCCGCAGCAACCGGCCGATGTGGTGGTCGCCAATATTCTCGCCGGCCCACTGGTGGCGCTGACCCCGCAGATCACCGCGCTGGTCAAGCCGGGTGGGCGCCTGGCCCTGTCCGGCATCCTCGGCGAGCAGGCCGAAGAGGTGCGCGCTGCCTACGCCACGGCCTTTGACCTCGAGCCAACGGCCGAGAAGGATAACTGGGTACGGATCAGCGGCATTCGCCGCTGACTGCTGTTTTTCTAGGGACTTACGTTAGACTAGGCGCCTGCTGGCCCATGGGCCGCACCTCGCGCACCTCGTTTGGCCGGATTGCCACATGACCCAGAGTTACGTCACCCAGTGCCCCCATTGCCGCACCAGCTTTCGTGTCAACCCGACGCAGCTGGCCGCCGCCCATGGTGCGGTGCGCTGCGGAGCCTGCCTGCATGTGTTCAATGCCGCCCAGCAGCTGCGTGAAAGCGGCGCGCTGCCTGCCGCACCGGCGCCCCAGCCAGCGCCCCAGGTAACCCGCAAGCCTGCCCCGACACCGGAGAAACCTGCGGCACCTGCTCCCCCGCCAGCAGCTCCCGCACCAAGCCGGGCTGGCAATCCAGCCAAAAGCAGCGACGACACCCTATGGATCCATGACGATCTGGATCTGGACGGCCTCGACCTGGATGAAGAGCTGGCCAAGCTGGAGGCTCAGGAGCAGGAATTTTCCCGCCAGTTCCTCGCCACCGAAGCCGCGCCCCAGCCCGCCGAGCGCCTGCTGCGGGCCACCAGCCAGGAAGAGCCGGTGGTGGATGAAAGCTGGACCCAAGCCCTGCTGCGCGACACCCCCGAACCCGCCAAGGCCAGCCAGCCACTGCGCACCGAGCCCGCCACACCGCCGCCAGCGGTCGCCGAGAAACCCGCAGCCGCAGCGGCCATTAGTCGCCCAGCCCTCAACCTCAGTGCAGCGGCACCTAAACAGGAACCCCTGAACACCCCCGGGCTGACTGCCGAGATCAGTGATCGCCGCGCCGATCACACCTTCGATACGCCGCCCCTGAGCACCCTGACTGGGCCACCCGAGGTGGATGATGACGATGAGGGCGACATAGCCCCGCCAGGCAAGCTCCAGCGCAACGAGCCCGCCCTGCGTGACGACAACCTGTTTGAGCTGGACGATGAACCCCTGCAGCTGGACTGGCGCCCGCGCCAGCGCAAGCCCTGGGGCCGCTGGCTGGGCTGGGGCCTGCTCAACCTGCTGGCCGCCGGTGCCCTGGCCGGCCAGTATGTGGCCTACAACTTCGAACAGTTGGCGCGCCAGGATCACTACCGTCCCTGGTTCGAACAGCTCTGCCCGGCCATTGGTTGCCAGCTGCCGTCCAAGGTGGATATCAGCCTGATCAAAAGCAGCAACCTGGTGGTGCGCAGCCATCCGCAGTTTTCCGGCGCCCTGGTGGTCGATGCCATCCTGTATAACCGCGCGCCCTTTACCCAGCCCTTCCCGCTGCTGGAGATGCGCTTCGCCGATATCAACGGCCAGCTGCTGGCCAGCCGCCGCTTCAAACCGGGCGAATACCTGGCCGGTGAACTGGCGGGCCAGGCGCAGATGCCGCCGCAGACCCCCATCCATATTTCCATGGACATCCTCGACCCGGGCGCCCAGGCGGTGAACTACAGCCTGAGCTTCCACTCCCCGGAATAGTGCCTGCCTGGGCAGAATGACCGCTTGTCCAAACCCCCAGGCATAAGCCGACAGCTGTTCAGAATTTGTTCAAAACAGCCTTTATCCGGTCATCCAGAGCAGGTATGATCTCCCCCCTTTTCGAACTCTCCTATTGGTCTCAACAGCACGTCTCTTGAGCAGGGAAGCCCTATGTCGGCGCTACGCATCGGCCCCTACACACTGCCCAACTCGCTGATCCTCGCCCCGATGGCGGGCGTCACCGATCAGCCGTTTCGCCAGCTGTGCAAACGCCTGGGCGCCGGTCTGGTGGTGTCGGAGATGGTCACCAGCGATACGCGCCTGTGGCACACCCGCAAATCGAGCCTGCGCATGATTCACAGTGGCGATGCCGAACCCCGCTCGGTGCAGATCGCTGGTGGTGACCCCGAGATGCTCGCCGAAGCGGCGCGGCGCAATGTGGAAATGGGCGCGCAGATTATCGACATCAATATGGGCTGCCCGGCCAAGAAGGTCTGCAACAAGGCCGCCGGCTCCGCCTTGCTCAAGGACGAACAACTGGTGCGCGAAATCGTCCAGGCGGTGGTCGCCGCAGTGGACGTACCGGTCACCCTGAAGATCCGCACCGGCTGGGATCGCGCGAACAAGAACGGCGTCAGCGTGGCGAAAATCGCCGAAGACGCGGGCATTTGCGCCTTGGCCGTGCATGGCCGCACCCGCGCCGACCTCTACACCGGCGAGGCCGAATACGACACCATCGCCGCGATCAAGCAGGCAGTATCGATTCCGGTGCTGGCCAACGGCGATATCGACTCGCCGCACAAGGCCCGCGCCGTACTCGCCGCCACCGGCGCCGATGGCCTGCTGATCGGCCGCGCCGCCCAGGGCCGGCCCTGGATATTTCGCGAAATCGAGCACTTCCTGCGCACCGGCGAAACCTTGCCGGCGCCCAGCCTGCTCGAAGTGGAACACATTCTGCTAGAGCACCTGACGGCGCTGCATGGCTTTTATGGCGATGTAATGGGCGTGCGTATCGCCCGCAAGCATGTCGGCTGGTATCTCGCAACCCTGCCGGGCGCCAGGGAGTTTCGCGCCCAGTTCAACCGTCTAGACAGTACGGACGCGCAGTACACCAACGTTCGCCAGTTTTTCCGCGAACGCAATAACAACGGAGAAGGGGTGGCCGCATGACGTTGATGACCGAGACTTTAGTAAGTGGAAGTGCACCCGTGAGTGACAACAGCAGCTTGAAGCAGCACCTGAGCACGCCCAGCGACGAGGGTCAGACCCTGCGCGGAGCGGTGGAGAAGGCCCTGCATAACTATTTTGCCCACCTTGAGGGCGCGGACGTCACCGACGTTTACAATCTGGTGCTCACCGAAGTGGAAGCCCCTCTGCTGGAAAGCGTGATGAACCATGTCAAGGGCAACCAGACCAAGGCCTCCGAACTGCTCGGCCTGAATCGCGGCACCCTGCGCAAGAAGCTCAAGCAGTACGACCTGCTCTGACCCCGAACTCCCGAAAAGGGCGGCCCACCAGAGCCGCCTTTTTTGCTGATAACGCCTTTGCCAATACCTCTGCTCTGATGGACGCTGAAATGACCGACCAGACCACCCGCCTCCCCGTTCGCCGCGCCTTGATCAGCGTTTCCGACAAGACCGGCATCCTCGACTTCGCTCGCGAGCTGTCCGCCCTTGGCGTGGAAATCCTCTCCACCGGCGGCACCTACAAGCTGCTCAAGGACAATGGCGTGGCCGCCGTGGAAGTCGCCGACTACACCGGCTTCCCGGAAATGATGGACGGTCGCGTGAAGACCCTGCACCCGAAGATCCACGGTGGCATCCTCGGCCGCCGCGCCATTGACGGCGCAGTGATGGACGAGCATGGCATCAAGCCCATCGACCTGGTCGCGGTCAACCTCTACCCCTTCGCCGCCACCGTGGCCAAGCCGGGCTGCTCTCTTCCCGACGCCATCGAGAACATCGACATCGGCGGCCCGACCATGGTCCGCTCCGCCGCGAAAAACCATAAGGACGTGGCCATCGTGGTCAATGCCAGCGACTACGCCGGCATCGTCGAGAGCCTCAAGGCCGGTGGCCTGAGCTACGCCCAGCGCTTCGACCTGGCTCTCAAGGCCTTCGAGCACACCGCCGCCTACGACGGCATGATCGCCAATTACCTGGGCACCATCGACCAGAGCCGCGACACCCTCTCCACCGAAGACCGCGGCGCCTTCCCCCGCACCTTCAACAGCCAGTTCATCAAGGCCCAGGAAATGCGCTACGGCGAGAACCCGCACCAGAGCGCGGCGTTCTACGTGGAAGCACAGAAAGGCGAAGCCAGCGTCGCCACCGCCGTGCAGCTGCAGGGCAAGGAACTGTCGTTCAACAACGTGGCCGACACCGACGCCGCGCTGGAGTGCGTGAAAAGTTTCGTCAAGCCGGCCTGCGTCATCGTCAAGCACGCCAACCCCTGTGGTGTGGCCGTGGCCACCGACGAGGAAGGTGGCATTCGCAAGGCCTACGACCTGGCCTACGCCACCGACACCGAATCCGCCTTCGGCGGCATCATTGCTTTTAACCGCGAACTGGACGGCGCCACCGCCAAGGCCATCGTCGAGCGTCAGTTTGTCGAAGTAATCATCGCGCCCAAGGTTTCCGCAGAGGCTCGCGAAGTAGTCGCCGCCAAGGCCAATGTGCGCCTGCTGGAATGCGGCGAGTGGCCGGCCGAACGTGCCGCCGGCTGGGACTTCAAGCGGGTCAACGGCGGTCTGCTGGTACAGAGCCGCGATATCGGCATGATTGCCGCCAGCGACCTGAAGATCGTCACCCAGCGCGCGCCCAATGAGCAGGAAATCCATGACCTGATCTTCGCCTGGAAAGTGGCCAAGTTCGTCAAATCCAATGCCATCGTCTACGCCAAGGGCCGTCAGACCATCGGCGTCGGCGCCGGCCAGATGAGCCGGGTCAACTCCGCCCGTATCGCCGCGATCAAGGCCGAGCATGCCGGCCTGCAGGTGCAGGGCGCGGTGATGGCCTCCGACGCCTTCTTCCCCTTCCGCGACGGCATCGACAACGCGGCCAAGGCCGGCATCACCGCGGTGATCCAGCCGGGTGGCTCGATGCGCGACAACGAAGTGATCGCCGCTGCCGACGAGGCCGGGATTGCCATGGTGTTTACCGGGATGCGCCACTTCCGCCACTAACCATCGCAAGGCCTCGCTGTAGCAGGCGTCTGCGTTGTTGCGGACGACTTCGCTAATGCTCATTGCCAGTCGGCAACTGCGCTTATCGAAGCCATCCGCGCCTAGCATCCACCAGCTCCATCGCGGCCCGATAGATTGTTAGAAGCAAGATTTTCGTAGGGTGGACAGCCCAGGCTACCCACCGAACGGGCCACGGCCCGCCTCCACAGGGAGAGAGATATGAACGTACTAATCATCGGCAGCGGCGGCCGCGAGCACGCCCTGGCCTGGAAAGTGGCGCAGGATGCGCGTGTCGAGAAGGTCTTCGTCGCCC
This sequence comes from Pseudomonas sp., assembly GCA_041592855.1. GTDB lineage: Bacteria > Pseudomonadota > Gammaproteobacteria > Pseudomonadales > Pseudomonadaceae > Aquipseudomonas. The sequence goes on along the minus strand of JBFHPI010000026.1, from coordinate 5,992 downwards.
CGGGCAATGCCGGCACCGCCGTTGAGCCCAAGTGCGAGAACGTCAGTATTGATGTGCTGGCCATCGAGCAGCTGGCCGACTTCGCCGAGAAGAACGTGCAGCTGACCATTGTCGGCCCGGAAGCGCCGCTGGTGGCCGGGGTGGTCGACCTGTTCCGCAAGCGTGGCCTGGATATCTTCGGCCCCACCGCCGCCGCCGCCCAGCTGGAAGGCTCCAAGGCCTTTACCAAGGATTTCCTGGCCCGTCACAAGATCCCCACCGCCGACTACCAGAACTTCACCGAGGTCGAGCCAGCCCTGGCCTACCTGCGTGAGAAAGGCGCGCCCATCGTAATCAAGGCCGACGGCCTGGCTGCGGGCAAGGGCGTGATCGTCGCCATGACCCTGGCCGAAGCCGAAGACGCCGTGCGCGACATGCTCGCCGGCAATGCCTTTGGTGATGCCGGTTCGCGCGTGGTGATCGAAGAGTTTCTCGACGGTGAAGAAGCCAGCTTTATCGTCATGGTCGACGGTGAGAACGTGCTGCCCATGGCCACCAGCCAGGACCACAAGCGCGTTGGCGACGGCGACAGCGGCCCCAACACCGGTGGCATGGGCGCCTACTCGCCGGCGCCGGTGGTCACTGCGGACGTGCACCAGCGGGTGATGGATGAAGTGATCTACCCCACCGTGCGCGGCATGGCCAGCGAAGGCAACCTCTACACCGGTTTCCTCTACGCCGGCCTGATGATCGACAAATCCGGCGCACCCAAGGTCATCGAGTTCAACTGCCGCTTCGGCGACCCGGAAACCCAGCCGATCATGTGCCGTCTGGAAAGCTCCCTGGTGCTGCTGGTCGAGGCCGCGCTGGCCAGGGCGCTGGACAAGGTCGAAGCGACCTGGGATCCGCGTCCGACCGTGGGCGTGGTGCTGGCCGCCGGTGGCTACCCGGGCGACTATGCCAAAGGCGAGGTGATCGAAGGCCTTGATGAGGCGGGCAAACTGGACGGCAAGGTGTTCCACGCCGGCACCGCGTTGAAAGACGGCCAGATTGTCACCGCTGGCGGGCGCGTACTCTGTGCCACCGCTATCGGCCGCACCGTGGCCGAAGCCCAGCAGCAGGCCTACCGCCTGGCCGAGAAGATACGCTGGAACGGCATGTTCCACCGCAACGATATCGGCTACCGCGCCATAGCCCGTGAACGCGGGGAGCACTAAACGGCGATACTCAGGCAAAACCTGACAAAGGTGGCAATTTGGCCACCTTTGTCATATTTAAGCCTTATGCAGCTTGGCTATAATCCGATCACTAACTTGCGAAGGGAATTCACTGTGCGCCGGCTGAGGAACGCCTCCTACCTGCTGATCAGCCTGCTGCTGATGGCACTCGCGACAGTGTCCGCCCAGGCCGACGAGCCGGCAATCTGGTCGGCGCTGGCCGATCCCGAGGCGCGTTTGCAGCTCGACGATGTGCGCACCCCGGGGCAGGCCGCACGCTTTACCCCGACCCAGCTCAAGGACCTCTACACCCCAGGCAACAATGCTGCCCTGTGGCTGCATCACCGCCTGCCGGCCAGTTCCGAAGCCCAGCTGCTGCGGGTCTTTGCGCCCTTTCTGGCCTACCTCGACCTCTATGTGCTCAAAGGCGACGAGCTGATCGCCCAGACCCATACCGGCAACCAGCTGCCCTTCTCCAGCCGCCCCGTGGCCAGCCGAGACTTTCTCCTGCCACTGCCCCAGGCCGATGCGCCACTCGATATCTATCTGCGCCTGGCCTCGGCACACGCCCTGCGCCCCAGCATCAGCCTGCAGAGCAGCTACAACGCCGCCGCCGATGACTCACGGCCGCTGCTGTTCGGCCTGTTGCTCGGCTGCCTGGCCATGCTGGTGGCCTACAACCTGGTGCGCTACTACTACACCCGTGCCCTCAGCGGCTTGTGGTTGGCCGCCACCCAGGCCTGCCAGCTGCTCGTCGCCATCAGCCTGCTGGGCATCAGCACACCATGGCTCGATGAAAGCCAGAGCCTGCAACCGCAGATCGTCAACCTGGCCATGCTGGCGGCGATGATCTGCGCCCTGTGCTTTACCAACAGTTTTTTCCGCCAGGTCTGCCCCTCCACCCTGCATAACCGACTGTTGAGCGCCGAAGCACTGCTGATCACTGTGCTGTTCGTGGTGTTGCTGGTCGCCAGCGATCTGCAGTTCAACCAGCTGGTCTACGCCCTGAGCGCCATCACCGCCCTGAGTATTCTCTCCGTGGCGTTGCTGCACTGGCACCACGGCTACCGTCCCGCACGCCTGTTCAGCCTGGGCGTGCTGCTATTCTGCGCCGCCTTTATCGGCACCCTGCCGGTGCTGTTCGGCTATTGGGCGGTCCAGACAGACTGGCTGGCCTACGGCCTGCTGGTGGTCGTGGTCGTCAGCGACTTTATCCTCAGCATGGCCCTGAGCGAACGTCAGCGGCGCATCATGCAGGAGCAGTTCAGCAGCAGCCGCGACCTGGCAGCCAGCACCGCCGAGCTCAAGGCCAAGGCCGAGTTCCTGGCCAAGATCAGCCACGAGATACGTACCCCGATGAACGGTGTGCTGGGCATGACCGAGCTGCTGCTGGGTACGCCGCTGTCGGCCAAGCAGCGCGACTATGTGCAGACCATCCACAGCTCGGGTAACGAACTGCTGACCCTGATCAACGAGATTCTCGACATTTCCAAGCTGGAATCCGGGCAGATTGAGCTCGATGACGTGCAGTTCGACCTCAATGCCCTGGTCGAGGACTGTCTGGATATCTTCCGCGCCAAGGCCGAGCAGCAGAAGGTCGAACTGATCAGCTTTATCCAGCCCCAGGTGCCCCGGGTCATCAGTGGCGATCCGACCCGTCTGCGTCAGGTGGTGCTGAGCCTGCTGGACAACGCCTTCAAGCAGACCGACGAAGGCGAGATCCTGCTGGTGGTAGCCCTGGAAACCGACCATGCCCAGCCGCGCCTGCGCATCGCCGTGCAGGACAGCGGCAAGCCCCTGGATGCCAGCGAGCGCGATGCCCTGCTCAACGCCGAACTGCACAGCAAGGACTTCCTCGCCGCCACCAAGCTGGGCGGACGCCTGGGCCTGATCATCGCCCGCCAGCTGGTGCGCCTGATGGAAGGCGAGTTTGGTATCCAGGGCAGCAGCAACCAGGGCTCGACCTTGTGGCTCAGCCTGCCACTGGATGCTGCGCGCCTGGAGCAGCCAAGCGCCGATCTGGAAACCTCGCTGCAGGGTGCACGCCTGCTGGTGGTGGACGACAACGACACCTGCCGCAAGGTGCTGGTGCAGCAGTGCATGGCCTGGGGCCTGCAGGTCAGCGCCGTGCCCTCGGGCAAGGAGGCTTTGGCCCTGCTGCGCACCAAGGCGCATATGCGCGAGTACTTCGACGCCGTCCTGCTGGATCAGGACATGCCCGGCATGAGTGGCATGCAGCTGGCGGCGCGGATCAAGGAAGACCCCAATCTCAGCCATGACATCCTGGTGATCATGCTCACCGGTATCAGCAATGCGCCGAGCAAGATCATCGCCCGTAATGCCGGGATCAAGCGCATTCTGGCCAAGCCGGTGGCCGGCTATGCACTCAAGGCCACCCTGGCCGATGAACTGGCCCAGCGCGGCAACGGCAGCCCCAGCCAGTTCACCCCCACCCAGGTCAGCGAACCGCTGAATGTACCGAGTGATTTCCGCATTCTAGTGGCCGAGGACAACAGCATCTCCACCAAGGTCATCCGCGGCATGCTCGGCAAGCTCAACCTCAAGCCGGATACCGCCAGCAACGGCGAGGAAGCCCTGTCCGCGATGAAGGCCCAGCACTACGACCTGGTGCTGATGGACTGCGAGATGCCGGTGCTCGACGGTTTCTCCGCCACCGAACAGCTGCGCGCCTGGGAGGCCGCCGAGCGGCGCGAACGCACCCCGGTGGTGGCCCTGACCGCGCATATCCTCGCCGAACACAAGGAGCGCGCGCGCCAGGTCGGCATGGACGGCCACATGTCCAAACCGGTGGAGCTGTCGCAGCTACGTGATCTGATCGAATACTGGATCGGCGAGCGGGAAATTCGCCGCCAGCGCACCAGCCTGCCGCTTTAATTCCTGTCTACTGCATAAGAGTTGCCATGGCCGTCGAGTTATCCAGCCTGTACCTGAAACTTCTGGTGCTCTACAGCCCCTTCTTCGTGCTGTCCTGCTTTATCGGCCTGAGCCGCGGCTACACCCTCAAGGAGCGCAAGCGCCTGGCCTGGAAGGTGGCCGCCGGGGTGCTGGTGGCCAGCGTGCTGCTGTACCTGTTTGGCAAGCACATCTTCACCCTGTTCGGCATCACCATCGATGCCTTCCGCATCGGCGCCGGCAGCGTGCTGTTTATCTCGGCTCTGGGCATGGCCCAGGGCAAGTCGGCGGTACAGAGCGACAACGTGCAGCAGGACGTGACCATAGTGCCCTTGACCATTCCCCTGACCGTAGGCCCCGGTACCATCGGCGCCCTGCTACTGATGGGCGCCAGCCAGCCAGAGTGGGGCGACAAGCTGCTGGCCCTGCTCGCCATCGCCCTGGCCAGCCTCACCGTGGGGGTGGTGCTGTACCTGGCCAACCAGTTCGAGCGCCTGCTGGGCGATCAGGGCCTGCAGATCGTCAGCCGCCTGATGGGCCTGTTTGTCTGCGCCCTGGCCGCGCAGATCATCTTTACCGGGGTGAAAAACTACCTGTCGCTCTAAAGCGGTGCAGCGCGCCGACAACTTCACACAATCCCTCGCCACACGCACCAAAGCGGCGCAACGCCCTCTACGAGGGCTACTTAATAAATCGAATAATCCCAAGCATAACAATGACTTGGGGATCTTGGCACGGATGCTGCCATTGGACTGACGACCTTCTTCCGGTCTCCCCCAATCGTTGCGCACGGAGCCATAACAATGAAACGTCGTCCCTTTCTGAAATCCACCTTCGCCGCCAGCGCCCTGCTGCTCAGCGGTCTGTTCCCGTTCACCGCGCAGGCTGCCGAAACCATCAAGGTCGGCATTCTGCACTCGCTGTCCGGCACCATGGCTATTTCCGAAACGTCGCTCAAAGACATGGCCCTGATGACCATCGACGAGATCAACGCCAAGGGCGGCGTCCTCGGCAAGCAACTCGAGCCCGTGGTGGTCGACCCGGCCTCCAACTGGCCGCTGTTCGCTGAAAAGGCCCGCGAACTGATCGCGAAAGAAAAAGTCGCCGTGACCTTCGGCTGCTGGACCTCGGTATCGCGCAAATCGGTGCTGCCGGTTTATGAAGAGCTCAATGGCCTGCTGTTCTACCCGGTGCAGTACGAAGGCGAGGAGCTGTCGCCCAACGTCTTCTACACCGGCGCCGCGCCAAACCAGCAGGCCATCCCGGCGGTGGAGTACCTGATGAGCGAAGACGGCGGCGCCGCCAAGCGCTTCTTCCTGCTCGGCACCGACTACGTCTACCCGCGCACCACCAACAAGATCCTGCGCGCCTTCCTGATCAGCAAGGGCGTTGATGAAAAGGATATCGAAGAGGTCTATACCCCCTTCGGTCACAGCGACTATCAAACCATCGTCGCCAACATCAAGAAGTTCTCCGCCGGTGGCAAGACCGCGGTGATCTCCACTGTCAACGGCGACTCCAACGTGCCCTTCTACAAGGAACTGGCCAACCAGGGCCTGGAAGCCACCGACGTACCGGTGGTGGCCTTCTCGGTGGGCGAGGAAGAACTGCGCGGCATCGACACCAAGCCGCTGGTCGGCCACCTGGCCGCCTGGAACTACTTCCAGTCGGTGGAAAATCCGGTCAACACCGAGTTCGTCAACAAGTGGAAGGCCTACGCCAAGGCGCAGAACCTGCCGGGCGCCGACAAGGCGGTGACCAACGACCCGATGGAAGCCACCTACGTGGGCATCAACATGTGGGCCCAGGCCGTGGAAAAGGCCGGCACCACCGATGTCGACAAGGTGCGTGAAGCCCTCTACGGCCAGACCTTCGAGGCGCCG